>JADGEF010000006.1:64602-69118 GCA_016744515.1 Marinifilaceae bacterium
AACAGCTCCTTTATCTGCTGAGCTAACTAATTTAGAATAGGCTTGTAAGGCTTTCGAAACAACTCGACCTCTTCCTCTCGGTGTAAAAGCTTTTTCACCAAAGGCTTCTTCTTCTTTTCTTCGAGCTTCCAACTCTTCTGCTGAAATGCAAATGTTCAGACTTCGGTTTGGTATACTAATTTCTATTTCATCTCCTTCTTTTATCAGAGCAATTGATCCTCCTGCTGATGCTTCTGGTGAGACATGGCCAATGGATAATCCTGAAGTTCCTCCCGAGAAACGACCATCGGTAATCAGAGCACATTTAGCTCCCAGTCCCATGGCTTTTAAATAAGAGGTTGGGTAAAGCATCTCCTGCATTCCTGGTCCTCCCGATGGACCTTCAAACTTGATTACTACCACATCGCCAGCATTAATTTGCTTGGTCAAAATAGCTTCACAAGCATCACGCTGCGATTGATAAACCTTGGCTATTCCTTTAAAATTAAAAACCTCCTCAGCAACGCCTGCTGTTTTCACAATACAACCATCAGGTGCTATATTTCCAAAGAGTACTGCTAAACCACCATCCTGAGTGTAAGCATTTGCCATATTTCGAATACAACCATTTTCTCTATCGGTATCCACCTGCTTGTACTGCGAATTTTGTGATGCAAAAGTCAAATTACGACCGCTACGACCTGGTGCAGAATGAAATATTTCCTTCGCTTTATCTGTTAAGCTTTCGGCTGTCAGGTCATATTCTTCAAGAGCTGTCTTTAAACTTTTCTGATCAACTCGGCCAACTTCGGTATTCAATAAGCCACCTTTTGCAAGCTCTGCCAATATGCTCATGATACCACCCGCACGGTTTACATCTTCGATATAATACTCAGGTGAATTTGGTGCTACTTTACAGAGATTAGGCGTTTTGCGCGATAACTCATCCATATCTTTCATCGTAAAATCCAAATCAGCTTCATGTGCTATGGCCAAAAGATGAAGTACAGTATTGGTTGATCCTCCCATTGCAATATCCAATGTCATGGCATTCTTGAAAGCATCAAGTGTCGCAACCGACCTTGGTAAAACCGAAGCATCACCTTGCTTGTAATATGCATCTGTAATCTTCACAATACAATCAGCTGCATCCTTGAATAAATTCTTACGCAACTTGTGAGTAGCTAGTAATGTTCCATTTCCTGGTAAGGCTAAACCCAAAGCTTCATTCAAACAATTCATTGAATTTGCAGTGAACATTCCTGAGCAAGAGCCACATGTTGGGCAAGCCGATTCTTCAATTTCCTGAAGACGTTCATCGCTTATGCTATCGTCACCAGCTTTTACCATGGCATCAACTAAATCGAGCTTTTCTCCTTTCGATTCGCCAGCCTCCATTGGTCCGCCCGATACAAAAACGGCAGGAATATTCAATCGCATAGCTGCCATCATCATACCTGGAGTAATCTTGTCGCAGTTCGAAATACAAATCATCGCATCAACCTTGTGTGCGTTACACACATACTCTACACTATCAGCAATTACTTCTCTCGATGGTAGTGAATAAAGCATTCCATCATGTCCCATTGCAATACCATCATCAATGGCAATGGTGTTAAATTCTGCAGCAAAATAGCCCGCCTTCTCTATCTCCTTTTTCACCATTTGTCCAACGTTTTGCAGGTGTGCATGACCTGGTACAAACTGAGAAAATGAATTTACAATAGCGATCACGGGCATTCCAAACATGTCTTCTTTCATGCCATTAGCACGCCATAGGCTTCTGGCTCCTGCCATTCGTCTACCCTCTGTGGTTTGGCTGCTGCGTAATTTATTTTTATACATTTTTTATTAATCTTTTATAGTTATTTATCCTTATTTCGCTTGTTAATATCCGTTATTTAGCGGATTCGAGACAAAAAAAACGCTCTTCCGTTTCGGGAAGAGCGCTCATAATTTCGTTAGTTCGAATTATTGTGTGTGCATGCCTTCCCTCATCGTCATTCTAATAATGACGATGCTAATAATAATGACGATAATGACTAGCTTAACTAATACCATACAATAATCTGATCTAAAAAAAACCTCTTCGTTTCGGAAGAGGCTTTTGAATATTTTGTAAAACTTGTTTCGTTTAATTAAATATGCATAACCTCGATTCGTGTCCAATAATGACACGAATAATAATGTTAATAATAATGACAGATGTCAATTGCATATTGTTTTTTTGTTTTGAATTTCTATTTTAATAATTGAAATCCTATTATTTTAATCATGTCAACGAACCTTTACAATCATTCTCTCGATCTGATTACGTTGACAAATCTATACGACAAATATATGTGATAAAATCTTATATTTCCAAATCATACGATTCCCAAACCACTTTCCCATAGCAGATACAACTCCCAAAAACACCCATAACCATCTATGCTACATGCGTTTTAAATTTAAAAATATTTTTTAAATAATATCATATTCACTGCTCATTCCAACTTGAAAAGAAATGATATTTAACAACAAAATCGTTTTAATTCGTACCTAAGTTGTCATTTTCATGAATAAAAAACGAACTTACTCAAGTATATTTACACTATCTGCTCGAATGCAAATATAGCTCACATAGTCCTTCCCACTTTCTGTCATCTGCTTTCTCAGTTTAGCAATATCTCGTTTTACGATTTCAACATCCTTCCCCGATTCAATCTTATTATTTACCCAAACCTTATCTTTACAAGGACTATGATCGATATGACAAAGCAAAGTTCCTTCATTTTCCATTTTATCTACATAAGCCTTCTCAATACGAATAAGTTCCACAACTCCCCGAACGCTTACAAGCTGTTTTTTAAGATTAAAATCGAAACTTTCATCAGGCTTATTTGGCACAACTTTTAGTACAGCTCCACTTGTAGATTTCAGTTTAATTTTCTTCCCATCAACGCCACACATATGATCAACAAGCCCAATAACTTCAACTCTCTTATTCTTAAATTGATCAGCTTTATTTATTAACTCATCAATTGATACTTTGGTGTATAGTTCTTTTGATTGTTGACCTTTACTTGAAAAGGTAATTAGCAAACAAAGAGCAATTAAAACACATCTCATTTTTTATTGTTTTTGATTAAAGATGACTAGTACTAGAACAACAATTATTATAGAAATTACAAAAATATTCCTCTGCTCTATTCGAAATTTTTCTCTAATATAACTTTTAATTCTCTCCAATTCGTCTTTGGGAACTTACTTTAATTAGCGAGTATCCTTATCAAAATGTGCAACTTCCCACTTATTCGATCTGATTTTTTGTTTATTCGATGTCGTAATAGCACGATTTTGTTTCATCCTAACATGCATATTCATTACACTCCCTAATCCACCCATCGTTATATATTACAATTTTAATTGGTATGTACTTTCGGTTTATCAATACTTTTCATCTGAAGATTCATTTTTATAATTCGGTCTTTAAGTGTTCTCTCCAATCGTACCATCCCGTCAGTCATGAAAAAGCACATCAATTCCCCTTACTCTCCAAGCCACAAAAAAAGAGACAAGACCGTCACAGCCCTGTCTCTACTCCTCTTTTATTTAATTATGACTTTATTCTACCTCGCTACTAACTTCTTCTTCGTTAGCTGCACGGCTTCGTCGGGTTCTTATTTTGGTATTAACCAGTTCTATATAGTGAATGATTTTAGTATAAGTATCGCCATAAATTTCAGGCTGAGCGTCGATCATTATAAACAAATAAGGAATTAATTTGGTGTTGATCAATTCTACTATCTCTTTTCTTACTGCGCTCGAAGGAATTGCATTTTCTTTCAGGGCTTTTATTTCCTGCCCTTTTCTGTAAATGCGTTGAAGATTGGTGTATGCTGTTTTGGTTAGCTCATAGCTTTCGCTAACTCCAAATAAACTGGTCATTATATTCTGATATTTTCTGGTGTTGAGATCAGTAAATAAAGATAATGCTTGGGTCATTTGTTCTTCGTATCCCAACTTGTATAAGTATGGGTTCTTAGCCTGAATTTTAGTCCATATTTCATTAGCTTTTTCCACTTTATCGGCATCAGATAAACTCATGTTTGCATCCACAAACTTTTTAAAACAAATTAGGTTATCATCGAAAACATTATCTAATTTGGAAATTTCTCCTGTGAATTCCGATTTCTTTTCAATTCCAATTGAATCGAACAAAACACCAGCTTTCCCCTTTATGTTTGCAGAAATAGCGGTTAAATTCAAATCTGCACTAAAATCTTGTTGATCAAGTACAGACAAACAGTTCGTACTGGCATTAAAGGCTTCATTAGCAGAACATGTACTTAGTAATTTCGTCTCCATTTTAAATTTATTTATAGGTTTTTAATTTTGAGTAATTCGAATTTAAGAATTATTTTTAAGATTATGAAAATTATTCATAATAAAAACAAAGTTTAAGTATACCTCCTTACTTTAAACTTATATTCCAATGATAATCAGCAAAGAGTATTATGAAGCACTAATTTGAGAATAGTAAAAGAAATTTTAT
>JADGEF010000101.1 GCA_016744515.1 Marinifilaceae bacterium
AAAAATCAAGGGCTATTTCTAGCCCTTGATTTTTTGTAACTATTCAGTCTTCAAATCTGAAAAGTAATTTTAAAAAAGATGATTGGTTATACGTTTTGCAGGGCAAACGCACACTTTTTAAATTCGCCCGAGGCAGACTAAAGTATCAATTATTGGGGCAATCTCTGCGGGTCGGGCTATCCGCACTCGCTTTTTGTCCGAAAAAAAAGGCAAAGAGACGCAAGATTTTGCGTCTCTCTCGCTCCTATCCCTTTTGCAAAAATACCACCATTAATAAAAGTGCAGGGCTTCCGCATTTAAAATGTTTTCATTGATATTTTTGGTGCAGAGCACCTTAATCTTTGTAGTACATGAATCATTTATTGAAAACTCCCCCGATTGAGCAAAAAATCTTAAGATTTTTTGCTCAATCGGGGGAGAAATGTAGGAAATTACCTATAGCTACAAATATGACGCAGATCTGCTGCTTGATTTATTGCAGTATCAGTTTTAAATGCGTTTGCTCTGAATAAAAGTGTGAGTTTGCCCTGATACGTTTTGCCCTTCGTAGCAGAATTCTTAATAAGTTCACTAAGAAATATTGTTATAAGGATATGATCAATATATTGTATTTAATTAAGTTAGATGTTTGTTTGCTATAAATGAAATTTATAGCGAGTTTGATGCTCATAAACCTCCCCAGGATGAATTAAGCCATGTGAGAAGTTCTCTTGGTTTGGCGCATCAGGGTAACCTTGTGTTTCAAGAGCAAGTCCGGAGAATGGTCCAAATTGATTATTCCCTTCAACATTGATATACATGCCTGTGTAAAGCTGTAAGCCAGGGAAATCGGTAGAAATCTCCATCTTAATATTGGATTCCTCTTCGTAGAGTTCAGCAACTTTTCTTAAGTTTTTGCCTTTGGTTTTTAGAACGTAGCAGTCGTCGTAATTCTCTATTGTGTCAATATCCTTATTAATTCTCTTCATGGCATTAAAGTCGTAAGGAGAATCTTTTGCCTCAATATAATTCCCAGTAGGAATGAGTTCTGTATTGCTTTCAAGAATCTGATCTGAATCAATCTGTAATTGGTGATTCATGATGTTTTTTTCGCCACCAGTAAAGTTGAAATAGCTATGAGAAGTTAGGTTTATAGGGCTAGTCTTATCGCAAGTGGCAGAATAATTAATGGCTAGTTCATTCTCATCATTCAGTTCATAGATGACTGTGATTTTCATATTTCCAGGGAAATTCTGATCCCCATCTTTACTAAGTAAACTTAATTGTAGTTTTGATTCTCCAATAATCTCAGCATCCCAAACTCGTTTGTCGAATCCTGACTGCCCACCATGTAATAAATGCTCGCCATGATTAGTTTGCAGTTGAATTTCCTGACCATCAATAAGCACTTTGCCCTGATTGATTCTATTGGCAAACCGACCAATAATGGCTCCGAAATAGGGATAATCTTTAAGATAAAATTCACTCAGATATGCTTCGTGTGAATCAAAACCTAATACGATTTCTCTCAAACCCGATTTTAATGGTAGTTTAAGAGAAGTCAGTATAGCTCCATAATTTGTAATCTTAGCACAAACACTATTCTTATTGGTAATAGTGAACTGTTTAATCTCATGGTTTGTTTGGCTGAATGCTATGGTTTGAATCATCTTGAAAATCGCTTTGCTATTGGTTCTTAGAATTTTATCTTTGAATAATATTTCTTTCTCTATTCTCTGCCGAAATTAGGGGAAATTTATTCACAATCAAACATGTTGTGTAAATTATTACTCCCATACTGGTGGCTACCTGTCGTTAAAATTGTATATTTGTTCATTCTAATAATTTCTTAAATATTCCATCTCTTTCTTTTTTGAGATATTAAACACTTCATATATTGAATCAAATTATCAAAATATCCTCCGATTCTGGTATTCCTAAATATAAACAATTAATCAACTCCTTATTGGAAGCTATAGAAGCAGGCGTTATCCAAAAGGCTGATCGTTTACCATCTATCAATGCAATTTGCAAAGAATTTACTTTATCGCGAGATACCGTTCTGGTGGCTTTCAATGAACTTAAAGCTCGAGGCGTAATCTCCTCTGTTCCTGGCAAAGGTTATTATGTGGAGAGTACGGTAACCCAATTTAAGCATAAGATATTTCTACTTTTTGATGAATTAAATGCCTTTAAGGAAGTGCTTTATAATTCATTTCTTGAAAGTTTAAAGGGGCAGGCAGTTGTTGATATTTACTTTCATCATTTCAATAGACACGTTTTTAAAGATTTGATAGAAGCTAGTAATGGAGCTTATACTTCATACGTAATTATGCCAGCAAAATTTAATGATGTCTACTCGATTCTTAAGCAGTTACCACAGGATAAGGTTTATATTTTAGACCAAACTAATGCCACGCTTGTGAAGCATTACCCGTCAGTTCACCAGAATTTTGAGAAAGATATGATTGCTGCTTTAAACTCAGGAATGGAAGAGCTAAAGAAATATCAGAAGCTATTTTTGGTTTTTCCAGGGGGAAAAGAACCTATTGGTCAGATGAAAGGTTTTCATAAATTCTGCGAGCAGTATCGTGAACAATGGGAAAGTGAAGTAATAGTGAGTTTAAAGGATCATTCTATTAAAAAAGGTGAGGTTTATATTGTCCCATCTGATAAAGATTTGGTTTCGCTTGTGAAAATAGCAAAGGCTGAGAATTTAGAATTAGGGAAAGATTTGGGTGTAATCTCATATAACGACACACCACTAAAAGAGGTGGTTGCAGATGGCATTACTACAATTTCAACTAACTTCTCTGCTATGGGTAGTTTGTTGGCTGATATGGTGTTAAGTAAAAAGAATAAGCAAATAGAGAATGTTTCGTATCTTGTTTCTAGGAAATCGTTTTGAGTTAGTAATAACCAATACCTAGATATATGAGTAATTATCACATCAAGCATCTCGAGGAGTATTATCAAGTTTATAGAGAATCTATAAAAGACCCAGAGAACTTTTGGGAAGAAATTGCAGAAGAACATTTTTTATGGCGAAAACGATGGGATAAGGTGCTTTCTTGGGATTTCAAAAAACCTGATGTGAAATGGTTCGAAGGAGCCCAATTAAATATTACCGAAAATTGTATTGATAGACATCTGCAAATTAGATCAGATAAAGTAGCTATCATTTTCGAACCCAATAACCCTGATGAAGAGGCTGAGCATATTACTTACAAACAGCTGCATGAACGCGTTTGTGCCTTTGCAAATGTTTTAAAATCTAAAGGCATACAAAAAGGAGATAGGGTTTGTGTTTACCTACCTATGATTCCAGACTTAACTGTTTCGATGTTGGCCTGTGCACGTATAGGTGCTATTCATTCTATTGTTTTTGCTGGTTTTTCTTCCACAGCTTTGTCTACTCGCTTGAATGATAGTGACTGCAAAATGGTTATTACTTCTGATGGAGCCTATCGAGGCGCTAAAACTCTTGACTTAAAGACTATTGTTGATGAGGCTTTGGAAACGAGTCCGTGTGTTGAATCTGTTTTGTTAGTCAAGAGAATTCATTCAGATATTAAAGTAAAAGAGGGAAGAGATGAGTGGGTGCAGCCTTTACTCGACCGAGTAAGTTTGGATTGCCCACCTGAAATAATGGATGCTGAAGACCCTTTATTTATTCTTTACACTTCGGGTTCTACAGGAATGCCTAAAGGGATGGTTCACTCCACGGCTGGCTATATGGTTTACACGGCCTATACTTTTAAAAATATATTCCAGTACAGAGAAAATGATGTGTATTGGTGTACGGCAGACATTGGTTGGATCACGGGGCATTCATATATTGTGTATGGTGCATTAGCCAATGGTGCCACCACATTAATGTTCGAAGGCGTACCAAGTTATCCTGACTTTGGACGTTTTTGGCAGGTCGTAGAAAAACACAAAGTCAATCAACTTTATACTGCGCCTACAGCTATTCGTGCTCTGGCAAAAGAAAACTTGAGCTTTATCGAAAAGTACGATCTAAGTTCACTTAAAGTTCTTGGTACAGTTGGTGAACCTATAAATGTTGAGGCTTGGGACTGGTACAACGATAATGTGGGGAAGAAGAACTGCCCAATTGTTGATACCTGGTGGCAAACCGAAACAGGAGGGATTATGATTGCGCCTATTCCTTATGTAACGCCTACTATTCCAACTTATGCAACACTGCCTTTACCCGGAATTCAACCTGCCCTAATGGATGAGAGTGGGCAGGAATTAAAGGGGAATCAGGTTGAAGGTCGTTTGTGTATTAAATTCCCGTGGCCATCAATGGCTCGAACCGTTTGGGGAAATCACCAACGCTATAAGGATATTTATTTCTCAACTTTCGAAGATAAATATTTTACTGGAGATGGTGCTTTGAAAGATGCTGTTGGTTTTTATAGAATAACAGGTCGAGTTGATGATGTGATTATTGTTTCGGGACATAATTTGGGAACGGCACCTATTGAGAATGCAATCAATGAGCATCCAGCAGTTGCAGAATCTGCTATTGTTGGCTTTCCTCACGATATAAAAGGTAAGGCTCTTTATGGATTTGTAATTCTAAAAGAGGTTGGTGAATCTCGAATTCACGATAATGTTCGTAAAGAGATTAATCAGATAATTGCTGAGCATATCGGTCCAATTGCTAAGCTTGATAAAATTCAATTTACTCAAGGCTTGCCTAAAACTCGCTCAGGTAAAATTATGCGTCGCATTTTAAGGAAAATTGCTGAAAATAATTTTGAAGATATGGGCGATATTAGTACGCTTCTTAATCCAGAAGTTGTTCAGGATATCAAGGATAACTGTATCGAATAGTTTGATTAATTATCTAATCTTTTTACAGTCTGTCCATTGCTTATGTGATTGGTAGCTTGTATGTTTTTAGAGTAATGAATAATAATAATTGTCAGTTGGAGTTTCTTGTTTAGAATGAGTATTAGTATCTGTTTCTAAACAAAGAAAGAATCTCCTTTGGATTCGTAGAAACTATTCATATATTTACCGACCAGTACCAACCAGTTAGATTAATTATGAATATAGAAAAGTTGAAAAAACAGTTCTTTAACCTCTATGGCGAAGGTGACTGTAAAATATATTTTGCCCCAGGTCGAGTAAACCTTATTGGAGAGCATGTTGATTATAATGGCGGAAGAGTTTTTCCGTGTGCATTGACTTATGGCACTTATCTAGTAATACGAGAAAGGGAAGATGATTCTATTTTCTTTGCCAGCGAAAATTTCGAGTATAAGACTAGAATTAGTACGAGTTCGATTAAAAGAGGAAATACAGAATGGGTGAAGTATCCATTGGGTGTCTTGGATCAGTTTCAGAAGAAAGGAATTAAGGCCAAAGGTATGGAACTCTTATTTTCGGGTAATATTCCTAACGGTGCTGGTTTGTCATCATCTGCCTCAGTAGAATTAGTAATGTCGGTTGCATTTAACGAATTGGCAAAAGCAAATTTAGACCAAGTTGAGCTTGTAAAAATGTCTCAAAAGGCTGAAAATGATTTTGTAGGTGTCAATTGTGGCATAATGGATCAGTTTGCAATTGGGATGGGAGTTGAAGGGCATGCTTTAGCCTTAAACTGTGATACCTTGGAGTATGATATTGTACCTCTTGAAATGGATGGCTATAAGCTTGTGATTGGGAATACCAATAAGCAAAGAGGATTAGCTGATTCGAAGTATAATGAGAGGTGTGCTGAATGTGAGCTTGCAGTTGAATTGATTAGTAGAAAGCAGAAAATTGAATTTTTATGCGAATTAAATAATAAGGAGTTTCAGGATATAGAATTCCTATTAAGTAATGACATTGTAAGAAGAAGAGCTAAGCATGTCGTTTCCGAAAATCAGCGTGTGTTTCAGGCAATTGATGCTTTAAAACAAGGACAGCTCGAAGAGTTTGGTCGTTTGATGAATGCATCACATGATTCCCTTCGAGACGATTACGAGGTAACAGGAATTGAGTTGGATACTATGGTTGAAGAAGCTCGAAAGCTTGATGGCGTTTTAGGTTCACGAATGACTGGAGCTGGCTTTGGTGGTTGCACCGTAAGTTTAGTGAAAGATGAAACTGTTGAAACTTTTATTAAAACAGTAGGTGAGAATTATAAGAAGAAGATCGGTATAGAAGCAGATTTTTACGTGGCTGAAATTGGCGATGGAGCTAAAAGGTTACAATAATAAAGAATAGATGATGAATCAATTTAATATGGAGGATCATCCTCATCGAAGATATAACCCTTTAACAGGGGAGTGGGTATTAGTTTCTCCACATCGTGCTAAGCGCCCTTGGCAAGGGCAAGTTGAAAAAGTTTCAGAAGAAAAGAGACCTGAGCATGATCCTGACTGTTATTTATGTGCGGGTAATGAGCGTATAGGTGGTGAAAAAAATCCTAGTTATAAAGACACTTTCGTTTTTACAAACGACTTTGCAGCATTAAATTTAGATGCACCTAAAGGAGGAGTGAATGAGGATGAATTATTTCGTTCAGAGAGTGAGCAAGGTATTTGTCGAGTAATCTGTTTTTCACCTCGTCACGATCTAACAATTCCAGAAATGGAAGTTTCATCCGTTAAGAAAGTTGTTGACTTGTGGCAAGAACAATATCTTGAACTTGGCAATCGATCAGAAATCAACTACGTTCAGATATTCGAGAATAAAGGTTCAGTTATGGGTTGTAGTAATCCGCATCCACATGGACAAATCTGGGCCCAATCTTCGGTACCCGACGAGCCAGCAAAAGAATCTCTTAGACTAAAAGCTTATTACGATAAGCATAGCAAAACATTGCTCGAAGATTATCTTAGGAAAGAATTGGATAAGCAAGAACGTATATTGGTGGAAAATGATCACTTTGTGGCTTTAGTTCCCTATTGGGCAACTTGGCCTTTCGAAACCATGATTATTTCTAAAAGAACTATTCAGCATTTAGGACAAATGAGTGAAGAGGAGAAAGAAGCTTTTGCTGCAATTTATCGAGACTTGACTATTCTATACGACAACTTATTTGAAGTATCTTTCCCTTATTCAGCAGGCATACATCAAGCTCCAACTGATGGGGTAGAACATCCAGAATGGCATTTACATATGCATTTTTATCCACCTCTTTTGAGATCAGCAACCGTTAAAAAGTTCATGGTAGGTTACGAAATGCTTGGTAATCCTCAGCGCGATATTACACCTGAAACAAGTGCCGAGCGTTTAAGAATGTTACCTAAGAATCATTATAAAGGATAATAGGAAATCTGTTGTAAATGTTAAATTTATGACTGTATTTATATATAAAGACCGAATTGAAATTAAATTAAAGTTCAAAATATTAAGCGTATGAATACTACATTTTCATTTTTAGATTATGCGATTTTCATTATTTATGGGATCGTTATATTGGGTGTTGGTCTTTGGGTGTCTCGAGATAAGGAAGGGCATCAGAAAAATGCTGACGACTATTTTTTAGCCAGTAAATCATTGCCTTGGTGGGCGATTGGAGCCTCGCTGATTGCAGCCAATATATCAGCTGAACAGTTTATTGGTATGTCAGGTTCTGGTTTTGCTATAGGTTTAGCTATTGCCTCTTACGAATGGATGGCTGCAATTACTTTGATTATTGTAGGAAAATATTTTCTGCCGATTTTTATTGAAAAAGGACTGTATACCATTCCTCAATTTGTTGAGCAGCGTTATTCAACAAATCTAAAAACAATTTTGGCTTTGTTTTGGTTAGGTCTCTATATTTTTGTGAACCTAACTTCGGTACTTTATCTTGGCGCTCTGGCTATGGAAACCATTATGGGTATTCCTATGATTTACGGCATTTTGGGATTGGCTCTTTTTGCAGCCAGTTATTCTCTCTATGGCGGATTATCTGCAGTAGCCTGGACCGATGTTATTCAAGTAATTTTTCTTACTCTTGGTGGTTTAGTAACTACCTATCTGGCACTTAATCATGTATCAGGAGGCGAAGGTGTTTTGGCAGGATTTAAACATATATATGAAGCTGCACCCGATAGTTTCCATATGATATTGGATGAGGCGCATACACAATATATTAATCTCCCTGGAATAGGGGTTTTAATAGGTGGTATGTGGGTGGCAAACCTTTATTATTGGGGTTTTAATCAGTATATTATTCAAAGAACACTTGCAGCAAAATCATTAAAAGAATCTCAAAGAGGAATCGTTTTTGCAGGTGTTTTAAAGCTAATTATTCCTTTAATTGTTGTTATTCCTGGTATTGCAGCCTATGTAATGGTAAATGATCCATCAATTATGGCTCGCTTGGGCGATGCAGCTCAAAATAATATGCCAACCTTGGATGCAGCAGATAAAGCTTACCCTTGGTTGTTGCAATTTTTACCTAATGGATTTAAAGGAATTGCCTTTGCAGCATTGGCAGCGGCTATTGTTTCTTCATTGGCATCCATGTTGAATTCAACCTCTACCATTTTCACAATGGATATTTACAAACCTTATTTCAATCCTAAGGCTTCCGATAAGAGAACTGTAAATGTTGGTCGTTTATCAGCAGCAGGGGCTTTGGTTATTGCTTGTTTTATTGCACCTCAACTTGCAGGTTTAGATCAAGCTTTCCAATTTATTCAGGAGTATTCAGGTGTTGTGAGTCCTGGTATTCTGGCCGTTTTCATTTTAGGACTTTTCTGGAAGAAAGCTACAAATAAGGGAGCTATCATAGGTATTCTGACTTCTATTCCAATCGCTATGTTTTTAAAGATTGGACCTAAAGGCTGGCTTCAAGGTTCTTCTATTGAAGGATTATTTCCCTCTTTACCATTTCTCGATCAAATGGGAATAACATGTTTAATTTCCATGGCAATAATTGCTCTTGTGAGTTACATGCAGAATAAAGGTGCTGATGATGCAAAAGGCATCGAAATATCTCGAGAAACATTTAAAACAGGTAAGACCTTTAATATTGTATCCTATGCAATTATAATTGTACTTGTTGCATTGTATGCTTTGTTCTGGTAAATGAATTAGAATTGAATAGGTATTTAAAATATTGAAAAATTGGAATATTTCTTGGCTGGCTATTCCATTTCGAATGTATACGTACTTATTCAATTTATATACAACAAGCAGGGTGGTTTCTTAACAGATTCCACCCTGTTTTTTGTTTCTAATTCATCTGGCAATGATTTATTAAATCATATTTTATAGGGCGTTCCCTTTCAGGTCAGCTTTCCGCTACAACCCTTAACGCAATACCTATTTATATTTATCCGATGATTTTATATGCTACTTATAATTTATCATATAAATTCACAGGGGTAAATTAATACACTTTGAACTGCTCACTTTTTTTTGATAAACTTTCAATAAAAAATTGTGTTAACATGTGCAATCTGGAGTTCTACTTTTAGGTGCTTTATTTCTATTAATTTAATCAGATTCTGATATATTCATCTTGAATATTGTCAGAGCCTGATGAGAAACAAATTAATAATTGTGGAAATTCGTTAATGTCTTAGTACTTTGACTCTTGATATAAACGCTATCATTTTTTCTTTGATTCATATTTAACATTATTGTATCTTAGGTCTTTATTAACTCTAAAAATCAACTAATGAAAAAAATAATAAGCTTATTCGTAATGCTATTTATTATAAATATGGCATTTGCTCAAGACATAGAAGAAGAAAAGAAAGCTATTCAAAAAGTGATTCAAATCTCTTATGTTGAAGGCCTACAAAATGAAGGTAATTTAGAGAAAATTGATCAAGGAATTCATCCTGATTTTGTGTTATTAGGAATAGGTGAAGGAGAGACTATGTGGAAATTACCTATTGATAAGTGGAAAGAAAAGACGGTGAAAAAACTGGAAGAAGGGAAATTGCCTAGAAAGGATAAGCCAGTTACAATTAAATTTTTATCTATAGATATTACTGGAACTGCAGCAGTAGCTAAAATTGAATTTTATGTGGGAGAGAAGCTGACTTATATCGATTATATATCTCTTTATAAGTTTGAGGGTAAATGGAAAATGGTGAATAAAATTTTCTATAAGCTTCCAGCTTAAGTCAGAGAATAAATATAATAATACGAAACATTTTGGATTAAATAATCTCTCGCAAAGTTCACAAAGACATAATTTGAATATTACGCCTTTGTGTTCTTGCAATTTTTCTCTACGAACTTTGCGTGAAATAAAAAGGACATTAAAACGATATCCTCTCTGTTTCTAATGAAGTATTTCGTTAGAATCTCTTTTGAGTTTCCATCGCTTATGAGTCCATAGCCAATAGGCCGGATCACGCTTGATCTGTTTCTCAAGAAGCTGTGTGTGTTTTTTACTAATTTCGCCATATGTTGTTGTCTGGGGATTTTCTTCTATAATCTCAAATTCAATTTCATAATAGCCACGCTTTATTCTCGTCAGGTTCATAAATATAACGGCATAATCAAATTCAACGGCATACTTTTCGGTCCCAAACATGATAGCCGTGTCTTGATTCAAAAAACGAGTCCAGAACAAATTGTTCTTCGATTTTTTAGGGCATTGATCGCTACCAAAACCAACAATCAAATTTCTATCAGCATTATTCTTAAAATAATCTTTTGCTATACTCTTTGGAATCAACTCTACACCAAATTTTGATCTAGATTCGATGAATTTTTTGTTGAAAAATGTGTTGCTTAAAGGTTTATAGAGAGCCGCAGTTTGATATTTGAGAGTAAGGTTTAAGCAGGCAGCAGCCATTTCCCAATTGTTATAATGACCAGATGCCATTACAATACTTTTGTTTTTCTTATAAAGGTCATCTAGAATCTCGGGATTCTTGATTTTACAATGCTCTAAGGCTTGCTTTTCGCTAATGCTAAAGCACTTAATGCTTTCTACAATAAAATCACAAAAGAAGTGATAAAACATTTTTGAAATTTGCTTGATTTCAGTTTTGTTTTTTTTTTGGAAAGAAGCATTAATATTCGATAATACGATTGACTTTCTGTATGACAATAAATAATAACAGATAATATATAGGAGATCTGAAATCAGATATAACATTCTGAAGGACAGAAGTGAAAGTGGTTTTATTATCAGGTAATATAAGAATCGTGTCATTTGTTCTTTTTTAAGGGATTGTAAATGTATAAAAGCAAAGTCATAAACGAAAGGAAATCTCGATAGAACCACTAGAAATAGTAGGTTTTAATCATAATGATGAGTGCTGATTATTTCATTGATTCAAAAAAATAATAATCAATTTTAATTTCAAAAAATATATCTTTGTGGCAAATATCAAATTATGATTAGATCTACCGAACAAGCTTATAATACAATCGATTCTAAGGCACAGGGCATTCCTTATGAGGCTATCGACCATCTCAGAAATTTGGATTCCAATGACAGTATGATCAAGAAATTGAAATATGCTTTAGAGAATGCTTATAATGGGAAAGTATATTATTCTGATGAACTAAGAATTATGCTTCCTACACCTTTGTGGTATGCTGTAATCGCTGAAAAGCATTTACACATGGATTATGCTGACGATTTATTGAATCTGTTTAGCGTAGAGGAAGATTGGGATTTGATGAATGAGCAAGCTGTTTATTTAGTTGGACAGATGGCGAAGAAGTATCCAACTGAATTTGTGAATAGGGTGTTGGAATATATCGAAGGAAATATCGATAAGGAAAGCAAAACCCCTTATATCTTTAGTTTTGAAGCCTTATATTATGCGACTGAAGAACAGTTCAATCGTATATTCGCTATCCTTGATTTGGAGAATTTCCAATGGCTAGACCATTATATTCGAATTCTTGGTGATATTCAGCATGAAGGAACCCTTGAGAAATTTAAGGAGATGTTACCAAAATTTGAAGGCAAACATACATCTGTAGAATTACAATATTATATCGATGTGATGGAAGGATGTGTAAATGATTTTGAGAAAGGTGTTGCTTTTTGTGAAATGCGCGATGCTGAATGGAAAAATCATTATCAGCAGATGGAATCTATTTTTTCACAATCAGAAGCTCCAATTCAAAGTGATAAAAAAGTTGGACGAAATGATCCTTGTATATGTGGATCAGGTAAGAAATTCAAGCAGTGTTGTATGAATTAGCATTTATAACCTGATAATTCAGGTTTTAAAAAATATAAAAAGAGGATGCTAAATTATTTTGGCATCCTCTTTTACGTTATGTGTCTTAATAAAAGGACAATATTTTGATGCAGATTTAAGATGATTATTTATGATTTAATATGACCATACAAGATCATATTTTATCAGCGTCTATTATATATTATTTTCTTGCTTTATCAAGCATTTTAAGATCAGTAAGAGCTATAGCTGTAACTGCTTCAATAATTACTGGAACACGAAGAGCAATACATGCATCGTGACGTCCTTCAATTAAGAGATCTTCCATTTCAGAAGTTGAGATGTTCATAGTTTTCTGACTCACACCAATTGAAGATGTTGGTTTAATAGCTACTCTAAACACAATCTCGTTTCCATTGGTAATACCACCATTGATTCCAGCTGCATGATTGGTCTCAGTTTTTCCATCAGCAGTTAGAATATTATCATTGTGTTCCGATCCAGTCATCTTAGCAGCTTCGAAACCTGAACCGAACTCAATACCTTTAGTAGCAGGAATAGCAAAAATCAAGTGTGATATCATTGATTCTACTGAGTCGAAGAATGGCTCACCTAATCCAATAGGTAGGTTGTTGGCTTTACATTCCACAATACCTCCTATCGAATCGTGATTCTTTATGGCTTTATCCAAGGCAGCATCAAAGTCAGTTGATCCTCCTATTTCAGTTAGATTAGCTTCGATTTTAACATTACCAAGAATCTTTTTAGCAACAGTTCCTGCAACAACAAGACCTAGAGTGATACGTCCAGAGAAATGTCCACCTCCAGTGTAATCATTGTTCTTGCCAAACTTGTGTTGAGCTACAAAATCGGCATGTCCCGGACGAGGCGTATCTAGCAAATTGCTATAATCCTTCGATTGCGTATTGGTATTATGAAATAGTATAATGATAGGAGCACCTGTTGTTTTACCTTTAAAAGTTCCACTAAGTATGCTTGGTAAATCTTTTTCGATACGTGGCGTTGTGCCTTTAGCGCCTGACTTACGTCGGCTTAAATCTGGTAATAAATCTTCTTCAGTAAGAGCAATTCCTGATGGACAGCCATCAATTGTAATGCCAACACCTTTACCGTGAGATTCACCAAAAATGCTGATTTTGAAAATTCTTCCGTATGTGTTCATAGGGGTAATCGTTTGTGTAATCTGGATAATATCCAGTTGTGGTTTAATAATTTGGTAATAGCGAAAACAAAGATAGCAATTTTGCTTCTCGTAGGTAAGTATTTTTCTAGCTTATTGTATACTACTATTAAAGTTTTTCGGTGTAAGCTCCCTGTTTTTGTGGTCAGACTTATAGTTAAGAAAATTGAAGTTTAACAATAAAAGCAAGAGAAATATATTATCTTTCGGCGTTAATGAAATCTCTTTAATCGAATAGAAAAATTAAGATGACGACAGAATTTGAAAATGATCAGGTTTGGCTTGCTGATTTACCTAAGAGCGAAACATTAGAGTTTACTGAATTATTACCTAAGTATAAGTTGCTAATAAATATTCAATGGGCAATTTTTTTCGCACTCGGTTTAGGATTGATCGGCTTTGCTTATTTTAAATTTGATGATATTGATTGGATTTGGTTCGGAGTTGGATTGCTTATATGGTTAGTATTATTACTAGCGAAGTTTTCTTTTATTCAATTGGGTTTTCCAATGAAAGGATATGCTATACGCCAAAGAGATTTACATTACAGAACTGGTTATTTGACTCACAAATTAATTACGGTTCCCTTTAATCGAATTCAGCATGTTGAAATTAGACAAGGATTTATATCGAAGATGTTGGATCTTGCTGTTCTGAAAATTTACACAGCTGGAAATTCAGCTCACGATTTATCAATAAAAGGTATTTCATTGGAAACAGCTGAAGAGATTAAAAAGCTTGTTACATCAAAGGTGACTCAGGATGCATAAACATTCATTTGATACTGAACAACGTCAATCGGTTATTGGTACGCTCTTTTTCTTGTTGATGAGTGTGCAAAAAGTAATTCGAATCTTTTGGCCATTACTTTTAATTTATGTGTTCAAGGGGAATATATCGAAAATGATGGAGCCTAAATGGCTAATTGGCTTGGGGGTTTTGGTTTTATTATTAATTGCTCATTCTATTCTATCCTGGTATCATTTTTATTTCCAGATTAAGGATAATGAGTTTGTTTTACGAAAGGGGTATTTGAAGCGAGTAGTTATCGCTATTCCTTTTGAAAAAATTGTATCCATTAATCTGAAGCAAGGAATTGTTCAGCAAGTTTTAGGTGTGGTTCAGCTTGAAGTTGATTCTGCAGGATCGAAAAAGAAAGAGGTTGCAATTTATGCGGTAAGTAAGCAGGTGGCCGATGCTTTGAAACAACAATTGGCAAGCTACAAGAAGACTATTGAGGTGAGTGTAGAGGAGGGAGAAATTATTGAGCAAATTGAAACAGAAGAAACTATTCTGCAATTATCATTTCAGGATTTGTTACGAATCAGTATTGCTAATAACCATCTAAGAGGCTTATTAATCATTTTAGCATTCGGAAATAATATCTACTATCAGCTTAAAGATTTATTTGAAAGCGAGCTTAATCTTGCCGCAGATACAACGGAAAGTTTCTTACAAAACTCAAGCGGATTTGCTATAGCAGGAGTGGTTATCTTCGTTCTTCTTGTTAGTCTGATTATCTCCATGGCAGAAGTCTTCCTTAGATATTACGATTTCAAAATGAAATCTTTTGCCAATGTTTTTAGTCTTCAATCAGGCTTATTGAAGCGTAAGAATATTACTATACCTTTTACTAAAATTCAGAGACTTAAACGATCGATAAATCCAATTCAAAAATGGCTGAACGTGTCTAATATACAGATGATTCAGGCTAATAGTGTTGAGGTGAGTAAGGATAAAGATAAGGTTTCAATTCCGGGCTGTGATGATGTGAAATTTAGAGAACTATGTGATAAAGTCTACAAGAATCCTTTTGCTCAGCCTAGCTACGATACAAAGCCACAAAAAGTGTTTTTAAGGCGATCTTTTTTGTTTCTTTTTATATTTATGTCAGTACCAGTTTTCGCATTGAGTTTAAAATTCAATTGGGTTTGGTATTTAGAAATTCTAATTCCCTTTTTAGCAGCAGGAATTGCATACTTAAGTTATTATAGGCGCTCTTATCATCTTAGTGCCGATTTCCTCAAAATAAATTCAGGATTGGTGGCGCAGGATTTTTCTATTATTGAAATTTATAAGGTGCAAACAGTACATCTAAAACGGACTTTCTTTCAAAGAAAAAATGGAACGGCAAGTCTCGATTTTGGAATGGCAGGTTCGGTCGTAAGAATTGACTATATAAGTTATGAAGAGGCATTGCGTTTGAAAGATCAGATTCTATACAAAATAGAGACTTCAAAGAAAAAATGGATGTAATGTTTTA
>JADGEF010000102.1:0-3457 GCA_016744515.1 Marinifilaceae bacterium
CCCTGTACTTAAAGATGTCTCGTGGGAAGGTCATTTATTTGGTGGCTGTTCAGGATTAATTTATGCTCTAGCATTCCGAAACCAAGGTCCTCAAAAACCAAAAGTCGTTTGGGACGATAATGATGATGATGAAATTCCTGAAGAGGTTTGGAATCAGAAGAATCAATAAACGATCTTAATTCATGATTTTTTTCGATGAAAACAATATAAGTAATCCGACACACTTAAATTACGCATAGTCAGTTTTATTATTATCCACAAATTTCTCGAATTAACACAAATTATTTTAATGCATTTATTTTTTTTGTAGACTCTTCTTAGGTCTCTTTAATTTGAGAGAATCAGTGAAATTTGTGGCTTCCTTTTTTGTATAAATGCTGGCTACATTTTGGTGTAGTTAGCATTTAAGGCATTAAATCGGTTCTACATTTGCGTGTAGCGACCTTTTCAGCATTAATTCAGTCCTACCCCGTGGGGTAATCTGCTTTTATGCCTTAATTCACACTTACACTACGGTGTAAGTGTGAATTAAGGCCTTGGTAGCGCACTACACTCAAATTTTGTGTGCTACTAAAGCCTTAAAAGCTGTCGTAACCAAAATCACGTGCACTTCTAGGCCTTAAATGCTATCGTAAACGTTTTTTAATGAGAATTTTGATGAAAAGAAAAATTAGACGTTCGAAAATGGTTATCTCACAGAGCATGAACTTCTGCTATTTTTGTTGCAAGTCCAATAATTAGAAACAGATCTGCTACTAGCATTATTATAGTAGTCATAGCACGACTGGGTCGTGCTAAAATCGGTCAGCTAAAGCGAACCAGTTTTCTTTTTCTTCTTTTATAATTTCCTTCATCATACCAAAATCGTCATTTGAGGTATAGCCCTTTTTATTTAGATAGGCATAAAACTTTTTAAAACTGCCAATGTTTTCCTTTATGGTATTTCGACTTCCCCAGCAGGTCTTTCTAATAAAATAATCTCCAAGAAAACCTCTTATTTGCAAAGCTCCCTCTTCAACAGGTACTACCTCGTAACGCAACAAATAGGTGTTGGCATAAAATTCCATATTAGAAACATGACGCTTTATGGTTTTTGGACTAAGGGAGTTCGATACTAAATGGGCTTCAAAGTCTGCCAAAACTTTTAAGTTGGCTTCTCTCGTTTTATCACATTTAACTTCCCATTCTTCATATGCCTTGTCATCCATATTTTTTGTTTTTTTTAATGTATCATAAATTCATGCGACAAACTCCCCCTTTAATAATTGTCATTTTTAACTTTAAGCACTCAACTTCTAACCAAAGAAACAAGCATACTCATCAGATTCTACAATACTGATAAAAGATTCAATATTAGAAACTGTAGGCTTAGGTTCGTACAGCTCCCATTTGCCACTAGCTCTCATCCAATATATTTTCCAAACTTGTTGCGTTTTTACATATTTACAACGAGCAAACGGGTATTCATTCTTTTTAGATTCATCGTCCCATTGTGGTCGAATCTCAAAAAGAACGGCTTCATTATTTTTAAAAAAATAACCCAAATCAAGCTGATCTCTTACTTCAAGAGGTGGTCTATTATCCTTAATATAATCTGCTATCTTTTTTTCATTAATGTCAAGAATACTCATCTCTTTATTATTTATAAAGTTTACAATTTATCTTAATCTAATCCATAATCGCCATCTTCTTCATTAAGAATGATGCGTTTAATTTTTGACTAATACCATCCTTCAGTTTGTAGTCAAAAACTAACTGATCGTCTTCAAGTTCGACCTCAAAACATTTGTTGTTAACGTGATCAGGATACTTGTCTTCTAACTCGCCAATCACCAGATCGTGAGTTGCAATCATAACGACTGCATTCAAACTAATCAGTTTTTCTAACAATCCTAGAGAGCCTAGTTGTTTATCTTTTGTATTAGTACCTCTCAATATTTCATCTAAAATAACCAATGTCTTTGGTTGATTTCTAACATGATCTATAACTTTCTTGATACGTAAAAGCTCTGCATAAAAATACGACTCATTATTCGAAAGAGAATCTTGAATCTTAATGCTCGACATAATTTCACATGGTGTAAATCCGAAACTCTTTGCACAAGCAGGAGCTCCATTCATCGACAATATTAAGTTTGTAGCCAGAGTACGAAGGAAGGTGCTTTTCCCAGCCATATTTGCACCTGTAATGATGTTGACACAGGGTGTTCCACCAAATTCAACTGAATTATTAACTCTTACTAAAGGTGATAAAAGGGGATGCCCCATTTCTTGGGCTTTAAACTTAAAATCTGAATCTAAAATTTCGGGATAAGATACATAAGGCTTGCTATTAAAAGCAAAGATGGCAAAAGACATTAGTGGTTCCACTTCTGACAAAACTGAAAACCAATTAGGAATAAACTGCTTATACTTTCCCTTCCATCTATTTAATTGAAACAGAATTTGAATATCAAATAAAAACAAAGCGTTCAGAGTTAATGAAACCATCCAATTAAATCTCAGATCGAATGTATTTAATAAACGAGATAATGATTTTAACACTTGACTAGCTTTCATATCTTGCGAAGAAAGTTTCTTATTAAGTTCAGCTAAATAAGTCGACTCAAAACTCTCCTCCTCTACTAATTTAATTAGAACACCGTATTTTTTCAATACTGAAGATGACTTCCCTAAATGTGAGTGTGCGCTATTTATTAATTTCTTATTTGAACCCACAATAAGCATATTCATGAGAATTGGCAACAATAACGAATTGAGGGCTAATAAACCAAACACAATAGCCACTATCCAGAATAAACTAATCAACGGACATACAATGGAAGCTATTTTCAGAAATCTTAATTTTCTTACAGGTTCATTAAGCCAGTTTTGTAAATTCTTCAATTCTTCTCCTTTTTCAGAAATAAGCATGGCATTTGCCTGAAAATTTTGAACAAAATTATTCTTCTTGGACAGCTCATTAATAGCAGCCTGCTTTTTCAATATAATGTCACTATCTAATTCTGATTGACATAGATTTTTAGCAAACCTGTCCTTTCCAAGTTTTGTGAAGCAACGATTCATGTATTGAAAAAGAGATCCCTTTCCAAAAATATCAAAATCATCAACCAAGTGTGGGTTTAAAACTTTGTATTCAATGCCAGAATATTGATCATCAAAATCATGCTTTAAATACCTCATCTCTCCTTTATTCAACGCAAACTTATTCTCGATAAGCTTAAGTTTAGAAACAAGTTTCAGATCTATTTTAACAACAAAAATAAAAGACAAAAAACCTATAAGCGAGAAGCCTAAAAAGAAACTACTAGGTTTATGAAAAACATATAAAGCTAAAAAGGAAACAAAAATGACAAAGGTCAACAAACGCATAAAAGACAGATACGTAATAAGCTTTTTACTCTTAATAATTTGAACATTAAGATTCTTAACATTCTTTGAGTAGTAATCGATACAA
>JADGEF010000102.1:3557-15332 GCA_016744515.1 Marinifilaceae bacterium
GTCAACAAACGCATAAAAGACAGATACGTAATAAGCTTTTTACTCTTAATAATTTGAACATTAAGATTCTTAACATTCTTTGAGTAGTAATCGATACAAGATGAGTTTTGCATTTATATAACTTCTAAATAATTAATTCCATTTTCTGCTCAAATTTATAAAATTAGATAAGAGTTTCAACATAAAAAAAAGGGAAAAGATATACTGATTATACCTCTTCCCTTTTTCACTAACAACTTCTTTTTCTATCTTAAAATCAAGCAGATCATAAAAGTTTAAAATCTTAATCTTAATCCCAACACGCCAATATTACCAGCTTCTACAAACAATCCCCAATATTTATTAAAATCGTAGGATGAACCTAAATACCACATTGTTTCAAATTTATCTACACTATCGTCCCGACCAAAACCTGCTGTCCCTGCTGCATACAGATCGAATCTTGAATTCTCAACAAACAATGGGTAAAAATGAAAATTAGCACGAATTCCCATATAAAGATCTCGATCTCCACTGTACTTACCTTCTTTTAAAAATGCATTTCCTTGTCCGCCTAAAGAAACAAATTTGCTTATACGATAAGTATAACTAGCCTGGAATCCATAACCTGTCCATTTTTCATAGGTTGAAAGACCTCCTGCCAAAACATGAGTTGGGTATCTGTAAGCATCGTCTTCTTTCTCTGTCATGTCAGTCAAATCCACATTCTCTTTCTTCTTGGCAAGATCCATTCCCTCTACTAATATTCTTTTTTCTTTCTCTTCTGAGAACAATCTCATTCTCTCCAAAAGAGCTTTAACCTTTTCCTCAAGAATATCCACTTTTACACTAAGCACTTTTAACTCATTCTTCAGAATTTCTTCAAGCTTTGGCTTTTGATCTTCCCCAACACCATCATCAAATTGCCTCGAAATACTTGTTTGAGGTTCCTTACGAATAACTATTACATTAGGTTTCTTAATCTGTGGACTTATAACGGTACTCTTTCCTATAGCCTTTGAAACAACTGTATCTTCATCTATTTCCACTAATTCAATAACTTCAGACTCTTCCGTCTGAGATTCCAAAGCATGTCCATTACTGGCTAAATTTTTCTTCTTAAGCTTATCTATAGAATCATTTTTGATATTAACTATTGCAGAGGAATTTCCGGAAGATTTTTTCATTCCCGATTTATCTCCGGAACATTGCTTAAACAACAAGATACATACCACAACAACAGTTATGCTAAGCAATACATATATCAAGATCTTTTTAATATTTTCTTTCATCATCTTTGAGTATAGGCGTTAACTCCAAAATGGAGACAAATAATATCAATTAAGCTTCATGAATCCTTAAAAAAAACACAGATAACTCAACTTGTCCTACTAAGATAGTGAATATATGCTCATTGCATAATTTTATTTTCTACTATACAAAAAAAGCAGTAGATCTCAATCTTTCTCATTGTCTTAAATCTCTTTTCAACTTTTGTTAAAAAAGACTAGACTTCTCTTCTATTTCTTATAATACTTCATAGCTTCAGGTAAAAAAGCTTGAATATTCTTTACTCTAGTATCATCTGCTGGGTGAGTTGATAAGAATTCAGGTGGCTTTTGTCCACCACTTTCGCCCATACGTTTCCAAAAATCAACTGCAACGGCAGGATCGTATCCAGCCATGGCCATAAAGATCAAGCCCATTTTATCAGCTTCATTTTCATGCGACCTTGAAAAAGGCAACATCACTCCCACATTAGAAACAGCACCAAAAGCTGTCATCCAAATTTGCTGGGTCTCTGCTGGCTTTTCATTTAGAGCCATACTCAATCCTGTCCCTAGAGCTTGAATTCCCATCTGTTGGCTCATTCTCTCATTACCATGTCGAGCAATAGCATGAGCTATTTCATGCCCCATAACTACAGCCAAACCTGCTTCGGTTTGCGTATAAGGCAGAATACCTGTGTAAAAAACAACCTTACCTCCTGGCATGCACCAAGCATTAGGTGTATCGTCCTCAACCAAATTAAATTCCCAAGCAAAACCCGCTACTCGATCGGACATTCCGTTATCTTTCATAAAGATCTCAACAACCTCGGCAATTCGCTTTCCTACTCGCTTCACCATCTCCGACTGCTCTTTATTACCAGATAGCTTATTTCCCTTAAGAAAAGTATCATACTGAGTTAAACTCGTTGCAATCATCTGGCTTTCTGGAAACATGCTCATCTGCCTTCTCCCTGTAATTGGCACTGTAGCACAAGCTGTTAATAATGCAATTAGGCACAAGAAATAAATTTTCTTCATCATTATATTAGTATTGAATTTATTTGACATCGATATGTTTTATGATTTCATTTATATTAGATGTTGGCAAGAAACAAGCCTTATCTTTACAAAGATAAAAACTTGTTGTTTCATTACTAAATCTATTTTTCAATAAAGGCAACTCACTTTCTTTCTCACTTCCCAATATCAAGACGTTAGGATAAAATCTTTTAGTAAATAATCCTCGGGGCAAGCCCACGAGGCATTCTTAATATCTTTTTTTAATTTTTAGTCTTTCATGACATCGAGTCATAAAATACTACATTACGAGGCAAGCCTCGAGGAATTAATGGATCACGTACAATTTCTGAGTTTAACCGAAGACCGAATCTAAATAGTTTATTACTTTGTTCAATACCCATTCTTTGCAATAATTTTATCAAGCAACGATTTTAGTTAAACGAAAAAGAAAGAAGTCTATATCGACTACGCCCCTTAAGTATCTTCTGAAATCTTTTACTTTAGCATTGAAAAACTCAGCAAAAGCATTAGTACTTCTATTTTTGAAGAAATTAATAATTTGTTTGTAATGCCTTCTCTATAAGCAGATGAATCCTGTCGCAGGTTCTTTGTTAAGTAGAGTAAAAACAGCCGTACGAAATTATCTGATGATTTTTCGGCTGCTAGATTATTCATCAGATAAATTGCGAAAACAATATTTAGTATGTGCATAAACATTGTCTTTTAGTTGGACTCCCTAAGAGCCTATTTTTTGTTTAGATATCCTTCTCTATAAACATGTGAATCCTCCAAATTCAAAACAGAGAAATATCAAATTATTTTGAATACAATCATCTTCTTCTCTTCCAAAAATATAGTTAAGTCTTTAGTGAATAAGTCTTAACTAGTAGAACTCGTTTGATAATCTACAAGATCAAAATAATCAAGAATACCTGCAGGTAAAAAAAAGGGACAAGATGATCGTGTGCATAAGGTCAAATTTTTGTAATTTTAGTTGCACAACTATATTATGAAATATAGACAAACTCAACTTTTGTAACTGACCCCTTATTTTGAGTAGAAAGTTTTGGACATAAAAAAGCTCCAATCTTACAATTGAAGCTTTCTTTGTACCCAGAGCGGGACTATTGGTTTTGCTCTAATTTTTGAAACACCAGTGAAAAGAGCAGGTTTCATTGGGTGTTGAAAATGAGTTTCATGAAAAAGCACACCTAAAATAAATAAAACGTTCCCTTTTGTATATCTTTACTTTGCAACATAAACTATACTTAATAAGTGTTGATTTCTTTCTTAAAGATAAAGAAAGGAACAAACATCTGTTGATGCTATTATGCGATTCAAAGGAGGAACGTTTTAAAATAGCCACAGGTGAGCGTGTGATTATTGACTCGATGATAAAAAACGAGTGAAACAGGTTAGAGCTTATAAAGATTCTGTAGAAATCAATCTTCGACTTAGTATTTGGGCAAATATTTTAAATGCAGTTTGTAATGATTTTGCCGTCCTGATGAGAGTTCAATCTAAAGAGGAATCTTTATTGATACTGTTCTGCTTTTTTATATTCTTTCACTTTTTTGTATAAAGTATATAAGACCTTTTTCAAATTTGCATTAGGTTTTGCCTTGTAAGCCCTTTGCAAGAATGATTCGGCTTTTTTAAACTGAACTATCGCAACATTAAGTTTAACCTTACATTTATCGTAATCTGCATTAGTAGGTTTTTTTATTGCATCATAGCTCTTAACTGCCTTCTCATATTTTTTATTGGCTCTAAAAAAGAGAATCAAACCCAAATTCATATTCGAATTTAAATGCTCTGGATTCAATGCCAATGTCTTTTTATAGGCAACTACTGCTTTATCGTTTTCCTTCAATTTTTGATAAGCTACAGCCTTGAAGTACCAATATTTTGAATTATCAGGATTCGTTTTGAGTAACTCTTCACAAACTGGTATAAGTTTCTTAAACTGCTTTGAGTTTAGGTAAAGGAATGCTAAACTTTTTGTTGCTTTGCCATACTCGTAAGGTAAATTCTTTCGTTTGTACAAATGAACAAACTCTTGCCCATCAACATCTTTTTCTGACTTATATATCGCTAATAGTTTTGAATAAGAATTTGGCTCAGGCGTTCCTTTTTTTAGAGCCGCTATGTAGTTATCCTTAGCCTCTTCAATTTGACCTAGCTCCTCAAAACAAACTCCAATATAGCCCAAAAGCCAAGATTGTTGAATGGTATCTCCCAATCCACTTTCAAGCAATTGCTGATATTCACTTAAAGCGTCCTTGTAGTTTTCTTGAAAAAATTTACTGTTTGTCTTATTCAAAACTGCATCAAAGTCTTGAGCCAAGATATTTACAGACAAAAAAACTAACAGAGTGATTAAAATTCCTCTCATTTTCATTCCCTTTCTTAATTAATAAAATACACTTATAAAACACACAAAATCCAAAATAGGTGACTGTTTATATCAAAAATTTCAAATTAATATTTTAAAATTTTGTTTAGTACATGGTAATAATGCAAATCACTGTATATCAGCAAAACAAACCATCAAGCATTTGACAAAATACTGACTGCAATCACTTTAGAAAAATATCATCACTCATTTTTCTAATGGAAAAAATCAATACTAAAAGTAAAAAATTCATATCAATACTGAATGTTCATTTTGAAGGAGAAATTAATTTATCATGATTAAATCTTATATCGATGTTTGTATTTGCTCTATTCAAAGTTTAAACAATTTAGGCATATTTAAATTTGTACTTAGTGCGAAGAGCCTCATTTATGAACAATCAGCATTTGAAAAGTTACTTTTTATATTTTCAGACTGAATAGTTACAATAAACCAAACCATCTTCTGCTTTCGAAAGACAATTCGAACAAACGCTCTTGCAAAATAGCATCATCATGCCTGTGTAGCATTTACAAATTAATGTCCTGCATAGTTTGCACCATAGGCTCTTTTGTCATACCCAATTCATTTCTGTAGTTGGAGCAAACTGACCAAAGGGTAAATTTATGGCCTCAATTGCCAAAACATTGCAGTATTTCCAAATTTTCCTTTAAATAGATTAATCATTTCCTTTTGGTGCCGTGGGATTAGAGAATCAAACTCATCATTTAACAGAGCCAAAGCAACCTCAGAATGAGGGTTCCTCCTCATAGTTTTAATAATGGACAAACGCCTGTATTTCCGAGCTTTCTTCACATCTTTTTCAAACATAACTTTCTTAAAACTATCATCCTGTTTTAAAGGTTTCCCTCCCTTGTATTTTTCATTAAGGGAATTCAGCCAATCAATTTTATCCTGAACAGGCTCCAGATATGTATCATAGAATTGAGTATGGATTCTTTTAAATTCATCGTGTAAATGAGAACCCTGTACCTGCACATTACTCAATTTCCCAGATTCACCCTCGATATGGAATGTACCATAATTTCCCAACCAAACATCAAATTCTTCCTCATCATTTACTACAAACGTAAGTTTAACTGGAGGTTTTATTGCTTCGGAGTAAAAATCAAAATCGCCAGAAACAAGCGTCAGAGTATCTAATATTCTTTCACCAATCTTTTTGTGCGATTTCATTTTCACCAATACAATACCATCCTGCGAATTTTTTATATTGCTTTTTATTTTTATTATTTCTGGATTGCAACCAGCAAAAAAGCCAGCAATCAATAACATAAAGACTATCCTTTTCATGTGTGTGTTATTTTCAGTTTTGTTCTAATTAAGTAGCTGTTAAAACATAATGTCTTACTTTATTACGATATTTTCCAATCCTTTAAGACATACTAATGTTAAATTAATTATTGACAGGTACAGTCTCTTCAATTTTATTCTTGACTCCTTAGTAGTAAATTACCAATTTATTTTACTTCCATTATTATTTCTGTGATTTTGCCATGCTTCTAAGCCTCCTTCTATAAATTTTTCCTACCCTATCATCGTACGTATACCAACTTTTAGAACTTAACTAATCTGTTCATTGGTTACCTTATCGGAATATTTTCCACAATCACAACTTAACAGTATGTGTGTGCTGCGAAATGTTAGCGTTGAATGAGAGCCTTTGGTTATTATTGCTCGTAACACCTTTACTTCCTTAAGTGTTAGTTTTAAAATATATCGTATTGTCTTTTTTTATTAAAAAAAAATATTTTACGTCGTATCAAAATTTACTTAACACGAGTAGTCTTTTAAAAACGAATTGTTAATCGTTACATTTAATGGAATCTCACTTTCGTGAGATATCCTTTTAAGAGACAAGTCTCTTGTTCATTAGTAGAAAATACGCTTTTTAAGCGTTATGAAAACCTAAGGTTTTCAAACTTTCCTCTGCAAGCCCGAGACAAGCCTCAAGGAATTCTATTGATTAAAATTATTTTCTAAATAATTCAATATATTGAATTAGAAATGAGACTGTAAAGCAGAATTTTCACAAATTCTACTAAACAGTCTCAATTGCTTTTAAACTCTTGTTAATAAAAATTTAACAATCTATTTTTAAAATTAATTTTCTCCAGCCACTCTTGTACTTAACAGCCAATTTGCAAGAGCTGGTGTATCTAAATCGCGAGTTAAACTATAAATTGCTTTTCTGGAAGGTGATTTAGCTCCCATTGAGAGATATAGAATCTGAACGCCTTTCTCGATGTCAATCACACTACCAATAGGGTTGGTGTCAGCAAATTCGGCATAACGGTCACCACGGTTTATCAATTCGCACTCTCGTGTCCAGTCTGAACTGCCGTTAAACAGATCATCAATACCAATACTCCAAAGAACCAATTTGTTGGTAAATCCTTCAACCAGCTCGATACGCTTTGTTACTGGATTAAGTATTATTTCAGATGTAGAGAGCCCTTGGGGCATATCATTTTTAATATTTGTTACATGATATTCAAAATGAAGAGTATCCACAATTTCATCTCCTATATTATATCGATATACAGCCTGATGTAAAGTTCGATTATTCAAATCGTATCCCATATTTATGATACTACCCTCATAATCCCCATCTTTAATAGAAAATGAAACCCCTTTATGTAAGTGCAAAGTATCATTTGCCGAAATAACATAATCATTCCATGAGAACCCCTTGTCTGTTGATACAATTAATGAAGGCACCTTAGGGTTCTGAATAGGCATATAAGCCCATATTGTATCCATAGGAGTAGTTCCATAAATAGGTATTTCACCATCCATATCCAAAGTATCATATTTAATTTCAGCAATCACCAAAATATCATCTGTTTCAGAATAAGATTCAGTAAGCATCATTAAACCAAATTTTGTATCTAAGATATTTGGAAGCACTTCGCCCCCAATATCAGAATTCAAATGAGACAGGTCACGAGATGACCACTGAAGGGCTTCTGGATAATGAGACCAATCACTAACATTGGCGTCAGCAAACATGAGTCCTTTAGAAGCAAAATAAAACTTTTCATCAGACACCCCAAAAGCAATAGCACCGTCTTTGTCGTATCCATAAGGAGCATACTTTCCAGCTTCAACAACAGGTGTCCACTCTTCGCTAACTGTATTAGAAAAACACCAACCACTAGCATGATTTTTTCCTTTTCCGCCTTTCAATGTGCGATTAAAGAACAAGACTGTATTATCTCCTGATTTAGCTGCCATTGGTTTTTCAAAAGAATAATTCCCATCCTCAATAATATCTCCTTCCGGAATAAAAACAGATTCAAACTTAAATTCTACTGAAGAATTCTCAGTGGTATTTAAAAGCAATTGTTCCTCAACCGGATTACTTTGCCCTGCAAACACATACGTTCGCAAGTTGCTCAACTTAATATAATTAAGGTCATCCGTATCCGGAGACTCATCACTTTCACCTGTCTTCGGATTAGAGAACGAATCATCAGTGTCTAGAAACTCGTCACTTTTATTGCACCCCCAAAGTAAAAGTATTCCTAAAATTGGTATTATATATTTTTTCATTACAATGCATTTAGTTATTGATTACTATTTTTTTAACCGCAGGTCCTGCAGGTGTACTAACGTTCAATAGATACATACCCGTTTTTAGCCCTCCTAAATCAAGATCAAGCCGATGTTTTCCAATTGGTAGATTTACCGGTGTATAACCCCGAATAACTCTTCCCATTGAATCATACAGTATTGACCTAACAATGCCTGAAGAAATTATGCTACACTCTACGACTGCTTTCTGATTTGATTCCCAAATAATGGATACATACTGCTCAGGATTGATTAATAATGGTCCCTCTTCAATCTCTATCGAGTTAAATACAGGCAGTTTATTATAAAGCATTCCCATTTCAAAACCTTGAGCAATTTCAAAATCTGTAATATGACATTTTACTGGAAGTCCAAAATTTGCCGTTGTTGAAGCTGCAAATCCAATATGATAATCCTCGCCTGTCAATTCAAGAGGGAAAGCATACTTTCTGGCAATATGCCACTCCATACCATCTTTTGACACATAAGGATAAAACCACTTTCCTACTTTTCGTATTTTCAAATATATTGGTGCATTTAAGCTAATATCAACACCCTCTTCCAATTTTACAGGTTCAATTACAGCCTTAACGCCTGCTTTCCATCTGTACTGAAACTTCAAACCGTCTTCGGGTGTTACCAAAAGAGCAACATATTGTTTTTCACCTGTTAGGTTATCAGCCCTAATCATCAATCCTGCTTTTGTTTGTTCACCAGAATTTCCCAGATTATTTACATACACTGTAACGTCTGAACTATCTGCAGCCGAAACCCTCTCATGAAGGAAAACACATTTATCCGCAGTAGTTTGATCTAATTGATTTTGAGATGCCACAAAATAAAATTCGGTATCACTATCACCTTGTCTTATACGACCAGAGTTATTATTTTCTATAAATTCAGTTAATTCAACAGGCTCAAAATCTTTGAATGCTACAGTTTTTCCATAAAGAATATGAGTAATTGTTTCACCATCTTTATCAGCAGTGATTGTAATTGGTACCAATGGAGCAAAAATGTCTTCTTCCATTGCATTGTTAGTGATAACAAATTCATGACCTTCTATTACAGCCGTAAATTTTGATTCATCAGCTGACTGTACTCTAATGTTCGACCAATTTTCTCCTAGTTTCTGACCAAGATGCCCAAGAATATCAATTCGTTTTGTTTGACCAATAAACATTGACAATTCGGTATCTTCTACAAGAATTTCTTCACCGTTAATTTTTAATCCACTAAAATAAGAACCTTTCCCGCTCCGTGTTTGCGACTGATGCAAAATAAAATAGTAATCGGTAATTGCGTCAATCTCAAATGAATATTGATCCCACTCAGTATCAACTGGACGTTTTGAATACAAAATTACAGATGTTTCGCTATTGCGAACAAGCTTTAATTGTGTCTCGAAAAGTACCTTGTTCGGTGCTGTCTTCGAATCTCCTCTCTTATGTCCGGGAGAATACCTCATTGCCATACGAGTAGAACCTTCTGGACGGTGGTAAAAGTAACTGGTTTGATAACCTATCCCTCTCGAAACTGTGGTGTTCTCACCTACTCCAGCTGCCATACATGTATCGGTTAAGTTACGAAGTAAAGCTATACCTCCAGTTCCAAAAAAACGACTATCGTTTAGTTCATTATAAGTTACTTCTATAGAATCTGCTGTCCCATTCCAAGTCATTGGGTAATACAAGGCAGCTTCGTACATCCTTTTTGCATGACCACTGTGATTGTTACCACCAGCATTCCGGAGAATACGGATCCTTCCGGTTTCATCATCTTCTGAAGCAATTACTGAAGAACTAGCATTTCCACCCAGATTTATATGATTTAGAAGCGTTTTACTATATTCAGGATTTATAATCTCATTGAATACATTTACATAAAATACATCTTCCAAATGATATCCTCCAATATCCCACCAGATTCGCATTTTTACTACTCCTTCTGATATTCCTTTAATTTTTAAAATTCTAAGGTCAGAACCATCTGTAGCTTTGGTTTCATCAATATATGCAAATGCGACATTTTCATCTGAAGATTCAATTTTGTAATTCAACTCATCTGTAAGATCATGGTCAAACATGTTTGTAATGTCTTTGTCTATCCATGCATCCAATAAAATTTTCACATCTTTCTGTGCTTTTGCCAATTGCCAAAGTGGGGGTGCTTCTCTCAAAATTAAATTATCATACGTTTGAGTTACACGAGGATCTCTCACTTCAAAATTACTTCCTTGATACGCCCTATTTCCATTTGGAGCAAAAAATAAACCAGCATATATATTTGCTGAATCCAATTCCATGTAAAAATCCTGTTTTTTGATCCACTTAACGTCATCTGCAGATTGGTAGTTATTTTCTTCATAGTCCATCGCATAATATGTACTCCAATCATTGCCCCGTTTTATTATCCTTAACCAGGTAGGGGTTTTAACATCAGCATTCCTACGAAAACGACCAGAATATGTATATCTGGCATCAGTGATTATACTCCCATCTTCATCTTCTTCATAAGCTTTTCGTGCACAAAAGCGCGCTTTGTACCGACCAGATCCTATCGTCATCTCGCGACATCTTTTATTTAGATTTTCTCGAAAAAGGATACCATAACGCTGACTACTTGTAAACCTAGGTTGCGGAGCCAGTACTTCACCTGGATAATAGAGTTTATTTGTACCAGTACCAGTTCCATCATCAAGCCATACCTCTTTAAAAGCATAACCAGTTGCAGAAACATAATCAGGTGAAACCACACGTACTATTAATTCCCAGTCACCATTGGGTATTTTTGTAAGAACTGTTCCACCTGCATCATCATTCGAATTTCGAGCAAAATCTAATCCACAACCATATATTTTCCAAGTCTTATTCAAATCGTCATACGATGTAACGGAAGGTGTATATACCTCACCAATATCCATTGCATACCACTCTCTGTTATCAACATTAATAACTCCATCTTTTACGGGTTTAAACTGAGCAAAAACAATATTCCAGCAAAAGAGTGAGAAAAGAAGAATAATGCTTCTATAGCGAAATCTTTTCATATTGTAATTCATAATATTAAATTTTATTCGTTACCTGTTTAATTGATTGGGATAATGTCGATACCTCCACTAGCAGCTGGCAAATACCAGTTAACTTCGTCCATCAAAAGACCTTTTACACGTTGACGTTCATCCTCATTCTTAATTCTATTAGCAACTCTATTTGCCAAATAATCGTTTCCACGACGTTTTGCAAATCGCATTAAATCAAACCACCGTTCACCTTCAAAGGCTAATTCCAATTGCCTTTCATTAAAAATAGCATCTTCAATTTCTTCCATCGTTGAAGTTTCTGTAATTGCTGCTTTTTCTTCTCCCAAACGTTTTCTCACCTGATCGTTAAGAATTGAAACCGCTTTGTTACGACGACCAATTCTATTATAGGCTTCTGCAGTTTTAAGCTTTACATCTGCTATTCGTTTAATAAAATATGAAATGTCGCTTTCGAAAATTCCATCTTCTTC
>JADGEF010000103.1 GCA_016744515.1 Marinifilaceae bacterium
AAAGCTCAAACAAAAGCATCTTTCCCTTTTTCAAAAACACCTCCTCTATATGAGTTGTGAGATTTTAAATGTGAGATATCAAAAATTAGAAAGCCAAAAAAAAGGAGATATGAGAAACTCATAACTCCTAATTCATAACTTATAATTTCTGTTGATATTAGCAATAAATCAACTAGCCTTCCATCAGAATTTTCAATAAATCGTCAGAACTTAGCTTGTTGCCCTTATCGGTACCAGCCAATATATTATCAGCCAGTTCTCGTTTATCATGATGCAACTTCACCATTTTCTCTTCAATAGTCCCTTTGATAATCAGTCGGTAAATGGTAACAGGTCTTGTCTGTCCGATACGATGTGCACGATCTGAAGCCTGATCTTCAATGGCAGGATTCCACCAAGGATCCATATGAATCACATAGTCGGCAGCCGTTAAATTTAATCCCAAACCACCCGCTTTAAGGCTAATCAGAAAGACATCCCCCTCCCCAGACTGAAATGCTTTCACACTTTTATCTCTTTTTTTAAGTGGTGTTGAACCATCGAGATATTGATAGGCTATTTTTTTGTTTTTAAGAATTTCTTCAGCCATTTTAAGATAAGAGGTAAACTGGCTGAAAACCAAAACACGGTGTTTATTTTCTCTCAAATCATCAATCGTTCGTTCAAAAACTTCGAGCTTCGAACTGCTTAGAGTCGATTCCTTCTGAGCTAATTTAGGATGACAGCAAGCTTGACGCAGCTTGGTTATCCCTGCCAATATTTTTATGTGTTTACCAGCCTTTTCATTCTCATCAGAATTCTCAATATCTTCAATAGCCTTTAATCTTAAGGCTTCATAAAAAACTTGCTCCTCCTTGCTAAAATCAACATTTAATACAATTTCTGTTTTTTCGGGCAAATCATCGAGTACTTGCCTTTTGGTTCGGCGAAGAAGAAAAGGCGTTATCAGTTTCTTTAGATGATTTTTCTTTTGCTGCTCGTCCTCTATCGATGTAGCTGTAATAAACCGATCGGAGAATTCTTTTAAAGAACCGAGAAAATCTGGGTTTATAAATTGGAAAAGACTCCACAACTCACCCAAATGATTCTGAATTGGTGTACCTGTGGCAATAATTTTAAAACCAGCATTAAGACTCGTAACAGCTTTATAACGCTTTGTCGTGTTATTCTTTATAGCATGAGCTTCGTCGAGCACAAGTGTCTGCCATTTTTTGGTCTTTACTTCTTTCGATCTCGAAACCAGCAATCCATAACTGATAATAGGCACATCAAAAGGTCCCAAATCAGTCAGGTCGAATCCCTTATTTAGGTCATAAATCAAAACGGGATTCAGAGTAGGAGCAAACTTCTTAATTTCATTTTTCCAATTACCACAAACCGAAGCAGGAGCCACCACTAATGCAGCACCTTTAGTGGCTCGATGTAATAAGACAGTAATAATTTGAATGGTTTTCCCCAATCCCATATCATCAGCCAGACAAGCACCTACACCCCAATGTGCCAATTTGGCCATCCACTGATATCCCTCGAGCTGATAAGGACGTAATTCAGCATCCAAGGTATCGGGAAGTTTCGGTTTAAACTTGTTCATTTTTTGAATCTTGCTTCGCTGCTTACCCCAATGACTATCGCCACTTAAAGTATTTGCTTGATTTTCAAAATCGGAAAGCGAAGACAAAGCCAATGGGTGTACCAATAACTCATCAGAACCTTCCACTGAAAAAGCGTGTAACTTCTGTATCTGCTTTTTAAATTCCTTCGATATTTCAAGAAAACGTCCATCTTCGAGCTTTATAAATCGTTGTTTGGAATTTCTATTTAGTTCTAATAACTTTTGAAGACTCAGACTTAAATCCTCATTAATTGCCACTTCTCCTTCGTAACTAAACCAATCGTTATTCTTTTTTACCCTTAAATTTAAACCTGAAAAACCAGCAGTACCATTCACTAGTTTTAGCTTGCCACCCTCAGGCCATTCCACATTAATATTATTATTCCTAAGTTCGGCAAGTAGGTCTAAACAATCGTGCGGCTCATCAAATTCCAAATTATCGAAACCATCGTTCCATATAGATAAACTGTCGCATAAGTTCGCAAGCTGAAGACCTAACTTAATTTCTTCGGAAAGATCCCTACGAGTTTGCGTCTTTTCACCTTTGACAAGCTCAATAATATTCGCTCGTCCTTCGCCAGGAATAAAACAAGTTGTATTTCCTCCCAATGGTTTAACCAACAACTTAACCCTTAAACCTGATCCACTAGGCACCATCTGAACAAAGGGTTGAGAATCTGCCTCTATAAAAGGAATATTAGTCTGTATAAAATCAGAATTAATAGTAATGCTCGAAGAAATATTTTTAATTGCCTCCTCAAGTAAAGATTGAGCTTTAACAGGAATCTTGATTTTCCTCAGTTTTAAAACATCGGCAATTTTCCTTTGTTTATCAGTTGGTGCCAAAACCGAATATCTAGTTAATGTCTCTTCCTGAATTTCTATCTCATCATTAAAAAGTACCTCTGGTAATTCAAGTACATAATAACTACCAACTTTTGAGACATGTAATTCTGGTTCCTTAGCAATAAATTCTATCGGATAATCGGGGTGTCCTGCTTTAAAAATATAAGGATGCCCAACCAAATCGACAAAAGCATCTTCTTCATCAAAAAAATATTCAGAACCATAATAGCCTGACCTCTTTTTTATATTGGCAATAAGCTTATGATCATGTTCAGTTAAAAAATCGAGATGTGTTTCCTTTAATCTCTTAAGAGACACAGCTTTTCCTTTAGACCATTTCCCGGTTTTACCCAATCGTTGTTCAATCGGATTGATAGTACCGTTTTTAATACTCACTTCCCATATTAAACGTGAGTTGGCACTGGTCGTACCTTCATTTTTTTGCTGCAATTGATTCAAGGCAATAAGAGCCTTTTCCCAATTTTCTTTAACTACAATATGACTTGTGATTGGAATGATTAATGTACTTGTATCAAGTTTATGCTTGCTGTTTGATATTTTAGCGAGTATAAAGGATAATTCTTCTGCAAGCCAGATATATTCCTTTTCAATAGCCATTTTTATAAGGTAAACAACATTGTTCTTATAAGTGGTAAGCACATTAATATCGGCTTTATATAGGCATATTACTGCAAAAAAATTAACGAGAAGATAATGATCGCTAATATATTCCGTCAAGTCGCATGCTCTAGCTTTATTATCAAGAACCTTTATCAAAACTTGTACGGGAAGCATCATCTCAGCCCATACTGAACCTTTTTGAATGCTGATATAATTGTTAACGAAAGGACGAAGTTCACTCAAATTAACTTCCTTGGAACAAAGCCTTGATAGAATATAAACCAGCCCTCCTAATCGAGGTATAAATTTCTTTTTACTTTTAGTCTCGCTTTGAACATCGATTAAAAATAGATTACTTTCTTTTCTAGTCAATTCGACTTCACCAGCAAGCAAATGACTTAATGCAACTATGGCAGGAGGTGTTGGGGATAAAAGCTTATCCAAATTAACCCCCTTAAATAATAGTATAATAACTAAACCATTGCTAATTTCGTTTCGATATTGAGCAGGGAAAATATCAAGAGATGGTATCGATTTAGAGTTTCTTAACATACTGAAACTATACGAATTAACAAACAGGTTAAGATAATCTTTAAAAACCTCAAGCGTACCCGGAACAATATCCTTTAAGATAAATTCTAAGAAGTTAAAAGGAAGAATTTGTCCTAAATCACCATCCAAATTATTTAACAGTCTTCTAAAAGAAACAACATCTTTAGTATAAATAGAAAATCTAATCTTTCTGAGAATTTGAATCTCATCGTAATAGTAGTAGATATCATTATGCTTATCAATTTCCTTGAAAATAATTTCGAACCCCTTAGGATCTAACTTCAAATAATCTACAAATATATTTTCAAGGATATCATCGGAGCATTTATAACTAAAATATTCATGTATCAAGAAACCTTGGCTTGATAACTGCTCAAGCTCTTTCTTTATTTTAGAGACAGGCAATGATCTTCTATTCCCGCTCTCTTTAATCAAGTAGCTTATTCGTGCCCCTGGAATGTCGGTATCCGATACAGCTAGTATAAATAATATCTTCTTTTTCTCAATATCAAGCTTATGATATTCCTTTAATAATTCCATCTTTGTTATGTCTGATTGAGTAATCTGTATTTCTCTTTCTATTTTTTGTGAATAAAACTATAAAAAGAGACGCTCTATCTATACTTCTTGCACAAAGGGTAGATCATATCCTCTAGTCCATTTAATTTAATCTCATAAACGACACCTAGCATTTCGCCTAGCTTCCCAGCAGGAAAACCTTTTTGGTGATACCAAACGACATAGCGCTCTGGCAAGTCTAATATATACCAACCTTTATATTTGCCATAAGGCATACGCATTTGTATAATCTTAATAAGTTCATCGCCATTTGAGAAAACATTTGGAGCATCTATTGTCATATTTATCATCAGTTATCTTATACGAGTTCGTGAAATATGAGATTTGAGACATGAGGTGATTTGCAAACTACTTATAATCAGCAGTATTAACAAAACAGAACAGATTTCAAACAGACTCATTATCAGGGTCTAACAAAAACTTAACGAACCATTGTTATATATACATTCAAAAAAATCAAATTTCAGAATTCTTCCTTTTCACTTTACCCTTTACCCTTTACCCTTTACCCTTTACCCTTTACCCTTTACCCTTTACCCTTTACCCTTTACCCTTTAACGTAATTCATAATTACTTTCACTTTTTAACCTTTTCACTTTTTCACTTTTTAACTTTTTAACCTTTAACTTTTTTACTTTTTCACTTTAACCTTTAAGCTTGCGTTTTCTATTCAGCAAAACCGCCACCAATCAATTTAGCGCCAATATAAAAAGCAACGGGTTGTCCTGGTGCAATTGCCCATGCAGGGTTTTCCAACTCCACTTCAAGTAACTTATCATCTATAATAGTCAGTTTTGAATAACCTTCTGGATTCAGACCTAAACCTCTTACTACAGTTGTTATTTCAAGGCTATTAATGTCTTTTATATTATAAAAATAATAATCACTTACATTAAAACTCTTTCGATTTAACTGATCTCTTTTCTCAAGAATTAAAGTATTATTCTCAGCATCAATCCTACTCACCATTAATCCAGCCTTTTCATTCAGCTCTAAGCCTCTTTTCTGACCAATTGTATAATAAGGATAACCTTCGTGCCAGCCTAATTCTTTTCCTTCAGTATCGACAATCTTCCCTTTCCCAATCTTTTCATCAACATCCGAAACCTCTTGTTTAAGAAAATCCCGATAATCCATACCATCCAAAAAACAGATACCCATACTCTCTTTCTTAGTAGCCACCTTCTTATATCCAAAATCTGTAGCCATTTCTCGAACTTCAGACTTAGTAAATGTACCTAGAGGTGTTAATGTACGTGATAAAATTTCTTGATTAAGGTTCCATAAAAAATAAGATTGATCTTTCGCAGGGTCATTCCCTTTGTGAATATAAAAAATGCCTTCTTCCTCAAGTATTTGAATATAATGCCCAGTAGCAATATATTCTGCTCCAAGTTGATCAGCTTTATCTAAAAGCAATCGCCATTTTAGATTAGGATTACAATGTATACATGGACTAGGCGTGCGACCATTTAAATATTCCTGAAGGAATTGTCCAATAACAAGCTCTTTAAACTCATCACGAGCATCAATCACATGATGTTCTATAGAAAGTTTCTTTGCTAATTCCTGTGCATCTACTATGAAACCAGGTAATTCTTGCTTGTTGGAGTCCTCATTAGGAGAATTCCAAAACCATAACGAAACACCAATTACCTCATACCCTTTTTTTTTAAGCAACATAGCTGTTACAGATGAATCTGTTCCACCACTCATTCCCAACACCACTTTATTCTTATCCCTACAACTTATTGTCATTTCTCTAGAATTACTTATCAATTTACAAAACTAGAAAAAAAGAAAGAACGTTTAGAATGGATTAGCATTTATTCAATAAATCTTCTAGAATCTAGCGATCATCGAAAAAACAAGGACATTAATCCTCATTTGATTACATTTGGCATTCTAACATAAGTTTTAACAAAATACTCAAATATGAACTTAAAGAAAACTAGCCGAACAATTCTTAGTTTGGGATTAGTAATTGGCATTCTATCAGGATGTACTCAGGAGAAAGATCTAGGACATGGCATTCTCAAAAAGGAAGATATGAACCTTAAAGTAAAGCCTGGCGTCGACTTTTTTGAATATGCCAATGGAACTTGGATGAAAAACACGCCAATTCCTGCTGACAAAAGCCGTTATGGTGCCTTTGATATTCTAGCTGAAAGTGCAAATGAGGCTATCCACAACCTTTTAGAGGAAGCTGCTAAAACTAAAAATGCACCTGAAGGAAGTAATCTAAAAAAAATTCAGGATTACTATGCAACAGCAATGGATGTAGAGAAAATCAACCAGATTGGCCTAACGCCTCTGCAACCAGAATTTGAGAAAATTGCGACTATTGAGAATGCTAATGACTTACGAAATGAATTAATTCATCTTCATAAAATGGGTATTAGTGCATTATTCAGTGTTGGTGTTGAACAAGACATGAAGAATACAACTGTTAACAGAATGTACCTTTCAGAAGATGGTCTTTCTCTTTCAGATCGTGATTATTATACTACTGACAACGAAACAAGTGCTAATATTCGTGTGGAGTTTGTGAAGCATATGACTAAAATGTTTGAATTAATTGATGAAGATTCAGCTCTTGCAAAGGAAAATGCTGAAACAATCATGAGATTTGAAACTCGCATGGCAGAAAAATTTAATACGCTTATTGAGAATAAAAATTACCCTGCCATGTATAACCCTAAATCGCTAGAGGTTCTTGCAAAAGAGTATCCAAACTTTGATTGGCTTACCTACTTTAAAGAAATGGGAGCAGATATCAAGGAATATGTTATCTCTACTCATCCAAAATACATGAAAGAGTTTAACTTGATGCTAAAAGATGAAAAGATGGCTGATATTAAGCTATACTTAAAATGGAAAGTACTGGATGAGTCTGCAAGTAAGGTATCTACTAAACTTGAAAAAGAACAATTTGCATTCTATGGTACTGTTTTAACTGGTGTAACTGAACAACAGCCTAGATGGAAACGTATGTCTAATGCAACAGGCTCTGTACTAGGAGAAGCTGTAGGTCAACTATATGTAGAAAAGTATTTCCCACCAGAAGCAAAAGTAAGAATGGATAAGCTGGTGACAAACTTAAAAATTGCTTTACGCGGAAGACTAGAAAAGCTTGAGTGGATGAGCGAAGAAACTAGAACGCAGGCGTTAGCTAAACTTGATGCATTTGGTGTAAAGATTGGCTACCCTAACAAATGGGAAGATTACTCAAAATTAGAAGTAAGTACTGACTCTTATATTCAAAATACATGGAGAGCTTCACGTTTTGGTGTTGCGAAGAACATTGCCAAATTAGGTCAGCCTGTTGATACCGAGAAATGGGGCATGACGCCACAAACGGTAAACGCCTACTATCACCCTTTATTAAACGAAGTTGTATTCCCTGCTGCAATTCTTCAACCTCCATTTTTCTATATGAATGGTGATGATGCAGTAAATTATGGCGCAATTGGTGTTGTTATCGGTCACGAAATGACTCACGGGTTTGATGATTCTGGTCGTCGTTTTGATAAGGATGGAAACATGAGAGACTGGTGGACTGCTGAGGATACTAAGAAATTCAATGCTAGATCTCAGAAATTAGTTGACCAATTTAATGAATTCCAAGCATTCGAAGATTTGAATGTTGATGGTAAATTAACTCTTGGAGAAAATATTGCCGATTATGGTGGACTGACTGTTTCTATAGAAGCATACAAGACCAGCCTGAATGGTAAACAACCAGAAGATATTGACGGTTTCAACAACATGCAACGTTTCTTCCTTGCTTATTCAAAGGTTTGGAGAGGTAATATAAGAGATAAGTATTTGAGAAAATTAATTAAGGAAGATGTACACTCACCTGGTAAATTCCGTGTAAATGGAGGTTTATTCAATATTCCTGAGTTTTACACAGCTTTTGAAATCGATGAAAAAGACCCTTTGTATCGTAACGACGAGCAAAGAGCTAAAATCTGGTAAGAGGTTTAACACCTTAAACAATCGGATAGGAGAAACGGGATTAATTCCCGTTTCGTCCTTCCACTCTACCTTTATATTTACATTATTAGATAGCTAAACATTCTAATATCGAAATAAAAGAAGAATTGACTCTTAATTAAAGAACTTCAAATCTAGAATCTCTTTCATATCCTTCAATTCGAATAACTTCTCGTGCTCTACAGGCTCAGCGACTTGTTCATGATCCCAAGTGTACTTATAAGGTACATATGCACCATAACCACCAATATTAAGAACAGGTAGAATATCGGATTTCATGGAATTGCCCACCATCATAAAATTCTCTGCTTTAATATTTCGACCTTCAATAATTTGTAGATAGGCTTCATCATTCTTTTCACTTACAACAATCACATCTGAAAAGTACTGAACTAAACCAGATTTCTTCATTTTACGATTCTGGTCCAAAAGATCACCCTTAGTAATACTAATAAGGTCATGATTCTTAGATAGGTTTTCAAGCACGTGCTGAACATGATTCATAGGTTGTACGGGCTCTGTTAGCATCTTAGCACCAAGAGCTAAAATTTTTGCAACCAACTCACCAGGCACTTCTCTAAATGACAAGCTCAATGCTGCTTCTATCATCGAAAGCGTATAAGACTTCACACCATAACCATACAGCTTCAAGTTCTTTATTTCGGTAGAATGTAAACGTTCCAACACGGCCTCTTTACACCCATAATCACTTAATATTTGAGCATATTCATTTTGGGTTTGATAAAAATAATTTTCATTACCCCAAAGTGTATCATCGGCATCAAATGCAATTAAATCAATCATCTCTATCCTTGTATATACCAATCTAACTAATAAACGAGCTTATCTTTATTGATTAAGCTCAATATTTTGTGCAAATGTAGACGAATTCAACAATATAAAAAGTGACAAAACACAATTATCGAATATATAGAGGTTTTCTAGATAAAGGATAACCACTCTTGCTAGAAAGTAATTTAAACATGTCGATAAAAAAAATGTTCCATTTTGTTTTGAAGTGAGAATATTCTCACTATATTTGTAGTGAGAATATTCTCACTATCATTTCAACTGTCTTATGCCCAGAAGAAGGAGACTAAGAAAAATTGTAGCCCCCCCAGAGTTTAAAGGCTATAAACCATACGGAACAAATAGAAATACTAAAACACCAATAGAATTACTTTACGAAGAATACGAAGCGATAAAACTTGCAGACTACGATTTGATGAACCACAAAGAAGCCTCAGAGCTTATGGGAGTTTCGAGACCAACATTTGCAAGAATATACGAAAGTGCTAGACGAAAAATAGCTCAAGCGTTTGTAGAAACAAAAGAAATTGTAACAGCTTTTGGAAACAGTTGGATGGATGATTTCTGGTTTATTTGTGATGATTGCAACGCACGATTCACAATTCCTAAAACATTAGGACAAGAAATATGTCCCATGTGTTCGTCAACAAGAATAGAATTATTGAATAATCAAAAATAGACTCATGAGTAATATCATTATCACATCATCAGGAAATGAATTGACATCACAATTCGATAAACGCTTTGGAAGAGCAGAATGGTTTTGCCTTCTAGATAATGAAACTAAAAAAAGCCGCTTTATCAAAAATAAATTTGTTGATTCTAACCACGGAGCAGGAACCAAAGCGGCTGAGTTGATGATCGAATTAAAGGTTGATAAAATCATCTCAGGTGATTTTGGACCCAAAGCAAAGGAATTATTAGAAGAGGTCAACATACAAATGGTCATTATTCAAGACTCAACAAACATTAAAAAAATTGTTGATCGACTTATTGTTTAATCATTAAAAAGGGAGGTTTTATGCCAAGATTTAATGGAATGGGGCCTGAAGGAAAAGGTTCACAAACTGGAAGAGGTTTAGGTAAATGCAATGCTGGTAATAGAAATATAGCTGAGCAGACCGAAGATCAAAACAGGAATGAATCAAGGAGTTCAGGAAATGGTAGAGGTAGAAAGAATCGAAGACGTGGAAAAGCGAATTAATTAGATCTACTATACCATTAACAAAGAAAGAGGTTGTCTGAAAAAGACAGCAAGGACTACTAATGATTATCTAAATACACCCAAAGCACAAATTTGGGAATAGTCAAAGTGTATTTAGTTTGACATAGTCAGAATATTTTGGACATCCTCTTTTAAAAACTTCCAAATAGAATAACAAATCAATCTAAATAAATAATAAACACATGAATAAAAAAATTGCAATACCTGTAGACACTCAAAACATACTAGATGGTCATTTCGGGCACTGTAGTTATTTTGCCATTTTTAATCTTGAAAATGATAAAATCATTTCAGAAGAACAATTAACACCTCCTCCACATGAGCCAGGTCTACTTCCTAAGTGGTTGGCAGAAAAAGGTATTAGTGATATTATTGCAGGTGGAATGGGGCAAATGGCCATCCAACTGTTTAATCAAAATGGTGTTAACGTTTTTGTTGGTGCACCTAAACTAAGCGCACTAGAATTAATTGAGACCTACCTAAATAATAGCTTGACTTTTTCAGCAAATTACTGCGATCATTAATTGTTTTAAGTCAAGGAAATCAGTAATCGGTGTAAACGTACTGCACTGATTACACCAAATATTAAAGCCATATGTCTTTTAAAATTGCCATTGCTAGTGGAAAAGGTGGCACTGGCAAAACAAGTATTTCAGTCTGCTTACAACACTTCATAAAAAACCAGCTTACGGATAAAATACAACTTGTAGATTGCGATGTTGAAGAACCCAACGACCTACTTTTCTTTCCTAATGCTAAAAAGAAAAAAGCACATAAGCTCACTCAATTAGTACCTGTTATAGACAAAAGTAAATGCACTTTCTGCCGAAAATGTGCTGATTATTGTGAATTTAACGCCATCAGCATCATTCCTTCAGCTTCTATTGTCCATGTTAATTCTAATCTTTGCCATTCATGTGGAGCTTGCTTAGTTGCATGTGAACATGATGCAATAAAAGAGACTGAATTACCTATTGGACAAATCAATTTTTATCAGGAGGAAAATCACATTAAGCTGATAGAGGGAGAACTCAAGATTGGTTCTGCCATGCAAACAATGGTGATTAAAGAGCTAAAAAAATATGTTGACACAGCAAATAAAATCATCCTCTACGATGCACCTCCAGGAACATCTTGTCCTGTAGTTGAGACCATTAGCGATGTCGACTTTATTATCCTTGTATCGGAACCTACTCCTTTTGGCTTACACGATTTAAAATTGATGGTCGAATTAATTAAGGAATTAAATAAGCCTTTCAGTGTCATCATAAACAAAGTTGGTTTAGGAAATCATGATATATACGACTACCTAAAACTTGAACAAATAGATATTCTTGGTGAGATTCCATTCACACAAAATTTTGCTACTCAATATGCCAAAGGGGAATTGCTGAATAACATTCCCGAAGATATTTCTGATGAATTTGAAAAGATAACCAATAGATTGAAAAAGGAGATCTACGCATGATGGAGCTAACAGTTTTAAGTGGAAAAGGAGGAACAGGTAAAACATCGATAACTGCGGCTTTAGCAGGCATAGCAGAATCAGCTGTATTGTCTGACAATGATGTGGATGCTGCAGATCTACATCTAATTCTTCATCCAACGATCAAAGAAGAACACAGGTTTTCTAGTGGTTGGAAAGCGAGTATCGATACCTCAAAATGTAAGAATTGTGGCTTGTGTATAAGCTATTGCCGTTTCGATGCCATACACGCAGACAAGGACGAACAACTCACAATAAACCCTTTTCAATGTGAAGGTTGCAGATTGTGTGAACGTATTTGCCCAGAACAAGCTATTCATTCAGAATTAAACACTAATAATTACTGGTATGTTTCGGATACTCGATTTGGTACTTTGGTTCATGCTAAAATGGGACCAGGAGAAGAAAATTCAGGCAAACTAGTCACACAAGTGCGTAAAAAAGCTAAAGCGATAGCTCAAGCAGATGGAACTGCGTGGATTATTAACGATGGTCCTCCCGGTATAGGCTGTGCAGCAATTGCCTCATTAACAGGAATCGATCGTGCCTTAATCGTTATTGAGCCAAGCATGTCGAGTCTTCACGATGCAGATCGTCTAATTAAGCTCATAAAGACATTTAACATTCAATGCTTTGCTCTTATTAATAAATATGATCTTAACCTTGAACTAAGTCAACGCATTGAAGATTATTTGAATTCTCAAAATGTACCTCTCTTAACTAAACTTCCTTTCGATAAAAATATGGTTCAAGCCATGATACACGGAAAAACAATTATTGAATATGCACCAGAATCAAAGCTTTCTATAGAACTAAAAAAGCTTTGGCACAGAATTCAACTAAGTACACACATAGTCGATTTACATCAAGCAATATGATACAAGACAAAATGAAACTAAGACCTCGCTATGGTGAGGTCGATCAGATGGGCTATGTTTATCATGCCAACTATGTAAGCTATTGCCATCAAGCCAGAACAGAACTTTTACGAAAGTTTGGTTTAAATGACAAGTATCTTGAAGATATGAATATCATGATGCCCGTTATATCATTTAATATCGACTACAAGAAACCAGCACATTACGACGAACTTATAAGTATTACGACTACAATAAAAGATCTACCCAAAACTCGATTCCATTTCGAGTTCCTAATATGCAACGAGGAAGGTCATATTCTAAGCAAAGCGAATTCAACCCTTGTTTTCGTAGATAAAAAATCTCGATTTCCTAAATTAGTCCCTGTTTTCATAATAAACAAACTTCAAGCTAGCTTCGAACACAAGAACAAGCATTCCTTACAATCATCCTAAACAGCTACGGCTCGAATATGGGGCGCTAACCATTTAATATACGACCGTGGCATTGCACCAGAAATTGCCAATTTATCGGCTGTTAATGAATCATTACGGAATACTACTTTGCCTTTCTTGCGGTGAAGCGTAAAAGTATCTTCTAATTGTTCTTTTTTACTTGAAAAATCGGCATAGGCTGCTGATGTTTCATCGTCTTCGGTTTTGTTTAGGTCGTAGGCAGAACGTGTTTCGGTCAATAATGCTTTTCCTTCTCCGATAACTGCTGAATCATAACCTAACTCAGCCATTACGGCTGCAATTTCTGATTGGGTTTCTGCATTTTCTAAAGCAATTCGGTATTGCTCTAATGTTTCTGCTTCTGAAAATTTGGGTCTTGTTGCTATTTCATTATTTTTTATGATTAATAATAATTGTAATTTATTTGCTTCAACTTACATTTATTCTGCTTCCATTTACAATTGCATTGCTTTGGCTTACATTCCCCTTGCTTCACGTTACATCTCTGTTACTTCGACCTCCTATACCTATGCTTCAAACCGCTTTTCTTCTCCTTCCTATTACATTTCCATTTTTCTCTGTTACAATGCTGTTGCTTCAACTTTTACTAAATAGGTGATAAGCCTAATTCCTTTAAAAACGCATTATGCTTTTCGGTATTGTCTTTTATGCTTTTGTTTATTGATTCTAATTTCTTATTTACCTCTTTCAGGTCAATTTTTTCTTCTGCCTCAGCTGTGCTTACATAGCGTGAAATATTCAAGTTATAGCTATTCTTTTCAATTTCGTCCATTGAAACTTTACGTGCATAACGTGTTACTTTTTCAGGGCGATGTTTATAGGTTTCAACTATTTTTTGAATATCGTTTGGCTCTCCCTTTTCACCTTCTCTTAGTACGTTTTGTCTCCCGACTTTTTCAAAGTGTTCACTGGCATTAATGAACAATACATCATCTTCTTTTTTGCATTTTTTTAGAACTAGAATACAAACAGGAATACCTGTAGAATAGAAAAGGTTGGCTGGTAATCCGATTACTGTATCAATATTGTTATCTTTTAATAGTTTGGTACGAATACGTTCTTCTGCACCACCACGGAACAAAACACCATGAGGCAGAATAATAGCCATTGTACCCTCACTGCTTAAAAAATGAAATCCGTGTAATAAAAATGCAAAGTCGGCTGCCGATTTTGGTGCCATTCCATGGCTTTTAAAACGAAAATCTTCTGTAAGCGTATCCGTATGCTCCCAACGTAAGCTAAATGGAGGGTTGGCAACGATAGCATCAAATTCAATCTTCTTAGAAGGATTCATTTCGTTAAGCATATCCCACTGGTTTACTAAAGTATCTCCATGAAATATATCAAACTCAGTATCTTTCATGCCGTGCAATAGCATATTCATTCGGGCAAGATTGTAAGTTGTTATGTTCTTTTCCTGACCATAAATTTTACCAATGCTACCACCTTCATCGGTAAGACGTTTTCTAACATTTAGAAGTAGCGAACCTGAACCACAGGCAAAATCTAAAACTTTGTTTAGTTTATTTTTCTTACCTGTTGATGGTAGTTGACTATCTAAGGAAACTATTTCAGAAAGAATGGTTGAAACTTGCTGTGGCGTATAAAATTCACCTGCGCTTTTACCTGAACCTGCTGCAAATTTACCTATCAAATATTCATAGGCATTTCCAAGCGTATCAACATCGGTAGAAAAATCGGCGATACCTTCTGCAATTTTTTGAATGATTGTACAAAGCTTCTTATTTCGGTCTTTAGGCGTTTTTTCAAGCTTTTCTGAGTTTAGATTTATTTCAGAAAATAAGCCATGAAATGAACTTTCGAAAGATTCATTTTCGATATAACGAAATCCCTTTTCTAAAGTCTCTAACAGTTCTCCGTTTTGTGTACGTGCCAGTTCTGTTATATTACTCCACAAATATTGGGGTTTAATTACGTAATGTGCTTTTTTACGCATTTGCTTCTCAAACTCAACAATATCTTCCTCATTCTCCTTGTACCATATTTCCAATGGAGGAGGAACTATAAAATCGGGCTTTGTTTCGTTTGAATTGCTCTTTGGATAATCCCTACCAAGCTCTTTTTTTGCCGATGCCTCGTAGTTAAACGATAAATATCTCAAGTTTCGCACCCAATAATTAGTGCATTATAGAAGTAAAAAAAACAGCATGCAACCACGGCAAGCCCTGGTTTTGTTGTATCTTTAGGTTACTACA
>JADGEF010000104.1 GCA_016744515.1 Marinifilaceae bacterium
AAATGAAACAACCAAAGGAAAACAGTAGAAGATTCAATAAAGTTATCAACATCAACTAATTGATAATGACATAGATTATGAGTTTTCTTAGAGGGACTACTTATAACATCGGTAATACCCATGATGGTTTTTTATGCCTACAAACAATTTGCCGAAGGAGTTGGTGATACAAAAACCGCAATGAAAATTATGCTTTGGGCCAATGTGGTTAATACCATAGGTAACTATATGTTTATGTATGGAAAATTTGGCGCTCCAGAAATGGGACTCACCGGAGCAGGAATCGGCACATTAATAGCTCGAATATTTATGGCAATCGCCTTTATTATTCTCTTTTATAAAAACCAGAAGTACAAATTATTTACAGAACTCTATAGTCAAGCTTCATTCTGTTGGTCTAAATTTTCACAGATTGTAAAGCTAGGAATACCCTTAGGTGGTCAAATTGTAATGGAGGCCTGTGCATTCGGACTATGTGCCATTATGATGGGATGGGTAAGCGAAGTAGGCATGGCGGCACACCAAATTGCAATCACGCTTTCAACTCTGGGTTTTATGATTTACCAAGGATTAGGATCAGGAACAACCATACGCGTGAGTCACTATAAAGGAGCGAATGATAAAGAAGGTATTATTAGAGCCACTAAAACTGCAATGAATCTGATGTACGTTTACTGTGCTTTTTCAATCATCCTATTTGTGGGTGCTCGTAACATATTACCTCTCTTGTTCACGACCGACATAACAGTTATACAACTAGCCGCACAAATGTTGATTGTTTGTGGCGTATTCCAACTTGTAGATGGCATCCAGATCGTACTTGTAGGAACCTTAAGAGGCTTTGCCGATGCGCGTATTCCTGTCATCATAACCTTTATATCCTACTTTCTCATTTCTCTACCATTCAGCTATCTATCTGCATTTCAATGGGGATATGGTGCTGTGGGTATCTGGTTCGGATTTCCAGTTGGATTAGTAGTTTGTTCTGCACTTTTCCAGATGCGATATAAATATATTCTGAAAAAAATTTAAGCTTAGCTTAAAAAAGAGAAACCCCAAATTAAAAAAACAAAGCCTGCTCTTGCCGAAGTGTATAATTCTTTCATGCTCTGACTATAAACAAACTGTTCTTGTCAGAGTATGAATAAATATAGATTGTTATAAAAAACAAAAGCCTACTATTAAAGTAGGCTCTTTTTATATATTCTAATTGTGCTTAAATCTAAACTTTACTTCCCATTCTTATCTTTCATCTGATAGAAAACGCCTCTTTCTTCCTCAACTCTATCAATTTTTCCTTCTGCATCTAAAGCATCAAGATGTGTATTTATCTCCTCACTATTCAGCCCTAGTATCTCCATCAAATCTTCAAGTGTACATGGTCTACGCGACACCGTTTCAATAATTGCCGATTTGGTATCTTTTCTATAAGATTGAGTCTTATCAGTTTGCTTTACTTTCGCAATAATTTCAACCTTATCCATCTGCCAAAAATCAACGACTTTTTGTAATTCGTCTCTTGTTGCGCCCCTTAGGTTTGGCACAGTTCCAGGTCTATCAAGCGTATTTAGCTGAACTGAATCAGGATTGACTTGCAAGATGACTTTTTTGAGTTCGATAAGTTCAGCCTCATTATCATTATAGCCCGGTAGAATAAAAACCTCAAGCCACATGGTTCCCTTAAACTCCTTACTTAAAGCAATGAGCCCTTGAATACAGTCTTCGATATTTAAGCCCTTAGCTGGTCTATTTATTTTCTTAAATGCGGCATCAGTAGCAGCATCGAGAGATGGAAGTAAGAGGTCAGCTTTCATTAAAGCTTGTCTTACTTTTTCGTCGTGAAGCAGCGTGCCATTCGTAATTACGGCAATAGACATATCGGGCTTAGCCTCTTTTATAAAATCGATAATCTCGCCAAGATAAAGGTTTAATGTTGGCTCGCCCGAAGCTGTAATTGTAATATAATCAGGAGCAGGATTATTATCGAAATAGTCTTTTAATTCGTCCTTTATACAGTCCGAATTGATATATTCTTTGCGGTCGACTGATAACTTTGTCGTTCTGCCAACTTCGCAATAAACACAATCGAGAGAGCACACTTTTTTAGGAACCAAATCGACACCTAAGGACATGCCCAGTCTTCTTGAAGGCACAGGTCCAAATAAATAATTATACATTCTGCTTATATTCAAGTTTCATCATTCAATAATCTTCAATGCGCAAATGTAAGTATTATCAGTTTATGGACTTGTTGATAAACGAAAATAGTTGAACAACCCTCTGTCCTTCGGACATCTCCCCTGAAAAGGGAGAATTTTTAACACTTGCTTTTTAATAAAAATTAAAGCTTATCATAGAATCTTTCCCTTTTTTAGGGAAAGTGTCGGCAGACGAAAGGGTGTAATAAATTTGTCCATTATTTCTCCACAAATAATTTCGTAAACCTTTCAGGTAATTCATCTTTTAGGGATAATTCTTCGTTTGTAAACGGATGCTTAAATTCGATGGAATAAGCGTGTAGATATAAGCCTTTCCCGTTTAAGATTAAATTCTCTATGCCATAATCCTTATCGCCCAATATGGGATTGCCTATGCTCGATAAATGTATACGCAGCTGATGCCTTCTACCCGTCTCAGGTTCTAACTGCAACAAGTTGAGTTTACCAAAACGTACCGATGGAACAGATTTCATTAGTGTATAATTCGATAGGGATTTCTTATCATCAACCTCGGTGGTAATACTACCACTAGCTTCCATTTCGCCAATAGCAACGGCATAGTAGGTTTTTTTCACCTCCTTATTTTCGAACAATTTATTTAGCGCACGTATACTACTACTCGTTTTACCGACCAAGAGAATTCCTGTTGTTGCATAATCTAAGCGGTGCACGGGTTGTGGTGTTGCAACATCGGGAAGCGTGCTGCGTTTAAGGTTTTGAGGCAGAGCATTGGCAATGGTTTTAAAACTATTGCCACTTACCAAAATCCCTGCGGGCTTATGAATTACGGCCAAGTATTCGTCTTCGAATAAAACCGTGAGTGCTAAGATGAGCTTCTTCTTTGGGCTGACTTCTTCGGGAATTGTGATACTAATTGTTTCGCCACCTCGTATAAAAGTAGCCGTATTTGCCACAAGTCCATTGACCTTGATATACCTTTTCTTCAAGGCTTTTTTTAATGCCGATTTGGTAAAGGCAGCAGTAAATAGTCCTACCCCATAGTCTTGCATACGGATAGGCTTAGCTAGTTGAGGGACTTGATGTATTTCGGTTTTGGTGGGCATACTTATTTAGTTGGAATATTTTCTAATCTTTAAATCTTACATATTTTTCAACTCCAAATTCATTTTCAATGACTAATGAATCAGTTGACAATAAGGTAATCCTAGACAGATTCGAGATATCATCAAAGTACCAAATCAATGTGTCTGATTTCAATTCATACTCAACACTCTTTGTAGGATCAAAAAATGTTAAAGAATCTTTATCAAATGCAAATGTTGCATTTTCGGTTACATCATTAGTCCAAGCTCCAAGAATGAAAACAGAAATAGAATCCTTTTGAAGAGTATCTGATATTTTCATAGGCATCAATACACTCTCTATGGCACTCATTGTGTTTGCTTTTGAACCTAAAGAGAAAAGATTAAAGAGAAAAATTACAACTACCACAGTAGTTGAGAATATTGTGAGAAGAGAATAAAGGTTTGTTCTACTAATCGCCAAACCATTCATATTAATCTCTTCCGGAGTTTTCTTTGTTACTTGAGCATCAAATCTGCTCATTTCCATCATACGATATTCAATGAATAATAGGATACATAAATTAGCAATTGGAATAATAAGCCCATAGATAGAGAATGACTCAAAGAACTGTGACAAGGCAAAATATCCAGCAATTAGGATATTATTAAAGGTAAATAACTTATCGTGAATTCTATCGAAGTATTTTAAGATGTTTTGTGAACCGACCCTTTCCTTTCTTTTAAAGTTTTCATCTATTTCATCCACCTCTTTCTGAATTTCAAGAACTTCTTCATCTGTCATAACTATAGAGTATCTTCAGATTTAACCTGATTAATAAATAATGAATAGCAATTCACCAACCAAAGCTATCAATTTAAGCTTTATGTTCTACCCCCTCACCACTATTTTCTCATATCCGTAAAGGTAAAACATCCATATTAACAATTTAGGCATCAAGATATTTGTATAAGCGGTAGAATCTCCTATTTGATGTAGATATTGTTCCATTTTATTTCTTTAACGCCAACAGGTCTGCGACTCTGTCGGGTTTTATTCAAACCTGTCTGAGTGCTCGCACCAGACAGCGTTATTATAATTTCAGGGTTTTTCTCATATCCGTAAAGGTTGGACATGCATACTACAAATCGTTTTATCAACAAGTATTGATAGTTTACAAACCACCTCCCACTCGGGTACTCCTCCTTAACTAAGGAGGAGAAATTGAAATCCTTATATATAGTCGCACAAAAACCCAACAGCGTCTTTTCTGACCTGTTGGAGTTTATATACTTACAATAAATCTGAGGGACTACCAATCAGAATTCGAATGTTTATGGCATTCACTACATACAAGTCAAACATCAAAATATTCGCATAAATGAGAAGGCTTATCTCCAAATAGTAGCGAGTTTGCCTTAATTGTGTGACTTTGGGAAAAATAGCCTTAGGTAGAACTACGAAAAAATAGGAAAACAAATCTAAAACACACTTTTTATGCTAAAAATATAGAAATATGAATCCTATCCTCATTTTTCACTCTAGATATTAAGAATACAAGTTGGATTCTTAATATCTAGAAAGGAAAAGTAGGCATATTAATAGTTATAACTATTTCTACGGTAAAATAGCTTGCCACGATTTGTGGTTTATATGCAGTAGTGTAGAAAGGGGGTAATTCGAAAAAAGACATACATATCTACGCTGTAAAAGTCGGTTTAGATTGAAATTATATATTTTAGCGACGAAAAAACAAAGACCTGAGATTGAATCAGCATATCTATCAGAAAATTTATGAGTCCCTTTTATATTCTACACATCGGCAAGCTCAATGTTTACAAAATTTAATCAACCTTCCTTTAATTTGAAGCATTAATCGCAAAACTTACTCATCTAATTAGTGAAACATCAATTTCAATCAACTCAATTAAGCAGATATCTAAATATTAAGTTAAAATATATTATCCTCAAAAATTATAATGATCGTACAATAAAATAATGTAAATTCAAGGGTCTTTTTATCAATCATTAAATAAACGATCATGATTCAGGATATCTTATCCATATGTACGCCAAGCGAAATTAACGACTGTATTACCGACATACTACATATTCTGAAGCAAAAAGATTTTATTAGCCATCCCTATTTTAAGACATCGATTAAGGAAGTTGATCAGGAAAATATGCTACTATCGCAGTCGATTGGTACGGTTCGTAGTTCGAAGTATGCCGAAATACTGAAAAAAACTGACAAATATCGCGACCGTATGCTTAGCGGATTAACACAGGTAAGCCGTGCAAGTATGCTGCGCGGAGACGAAAACATTGCCAAAAATGCAACTGAAGTATATCGTATAATAAAGGCTCATGGCTTAGATTTAAGGCACAAAAGCTACCAAAGCGAAAGTGCAGGTATCGATTCGATTGTGAGTGAACTGAATTCGGAAAGCATGCAAGCTATGATGGATACTCTACCTGAAAGTAAGGCCTTTTTGGTCGAATTGGCATCAGCCAACCAGACGTTCAAAAAATATTTTAACGAAAACATGGCGTATAAAGCCAGTATAGTCAAATTAAACTCACCAAGTATTCAGGTGAGAATCGTTCGCAACTTATTCAACTCAAAGCTGGTGCAATTCATAAACATGATGAGTGAAATCGAACCTAAAAACTTTAAAACACTTGCCAATAAAATTGCTCCCTATACCGATAAAATTAATCTAAACGCCAAGTTGCACAAATCAAGAAAAAAGCTTGCAGCTAGCGAGGAAACAGCTGTTAATTAACAACTAAGTTATAAACATGCAAGCCCTTTGGTATTATTGTATTCAGAGTATCACATAATCGGTTATAAGCCATAGCTCATACAGGGCAAACTCACACTTTTGTTCAGGGCAAACGCATTTAAAACTGATACTGCAATAAATTAAATAGCAGAGCTGCGTCATATTTGTTGCTATAGGTAATTTCCTACATTTCTCCCCCGCTTGAGCAAAAAATATTAAGATTTTTTGCTCAAGCGGGGGAGTTTTCAATAAATGATTCATGTACTACAAAGATTAAGCTGCTCTGCATCAGAAATATCAATGAAAACATTTTATACCGATAAGATAAATTAGTGGACTATAATTATTCATAAATGTGATTACTGGAGTTCATGATCTCACTTTGTTCGATACGCTTTGCTCAATATAGCTTCCTATTTATACATCGGTATTAGACCAAAATTATTTCGCTCGCTATGGCTCACTAATTATTCAAAATGGTATTAAATGTGGAAGCCCTGCACTTTTATTAATGGTGGTATTTTTGCAAAAGGGATAGGAGCGAGAGAGACGCAAAATCTTGCGTCTCTTTGCCTTTTTTTTCGGACAAAAAGCGAGTGCGGATAGCCCGACCCGCAGGGATTGCCCCAATAATTGATACTTTAATAGGCCTCGGGCAAATTTAAAATGTGTGCGTTTGCCCTAATAGCCCATCAACAAAATACTAACATTAAGAACACACCTCCTTCCCATTTCGAAACCTTAACTTAACATTGCAGAGCCAAATTCTAATGTTTTATTAATATTCGTTTTAAGCTAGTTTAACGCTACAGCCTTAAACTTGCAATATGATTTTATGAACAGAACAAACAAATTAGCCGTTCACAAAATCAGTTTAAAACAGACAAATATTTTAAAAGAACAATAGAATGAAAAAGTTTCAATTACTACTAGTAGCTATCATTTCAATTTCCCTAATCACATCATGTGGGAATTCTGGAAAAAAACAGAATAGCGAGAAAAAAGCGAAAGCTTTAACAGGTGCAGGTGCAACTTTCCCACAACCTTTTTACAACACAATATTTAAAACCTACACCAAGTCGAAAGGTCTTTTAGTAACCTACGGTGGCATTGGCTCAGGTGGTGGTATTCGCAGTCTTAAAGATAAAATTGTCGATTTTGGTGCAACAGATGCCTTTCTTTCCGACAAAAAATTGGCAGCAATGCCAGGTGATGTTCTACATATTCCTTCTTGTTTAGGTGCCGTAGTTGCAGCTTACAATCTTCCTGGAAAACCAGAATTAAAATTCACATCAGAATTGATGGAGGGTATTTTCATGGGGAAAATTACAAAATGGAACGATGCGAAAATCGCAAAAGTTAATCCTGATGCCACGCTTCCAGATTTAGCTATCACAGTTGTTTACCGTTCAGACGGAAGTGGAACAACTTTTATATTTAGTGATTATATGAGTAAGGTTAGCTCAGAATGGAAAGACAAAATTGGAGCTGGTAAAGCTTTGCAATGGCCTGTTGGTATAGCAGCTAAGGGAAATCCTGGTGTTGCTGGAACAATCGGCTCAACTCTAGGAGCTATTGGTTATATCGGATCAGAATATGCTTTTGCACAAGGTATTCCAATTGCAAGTATTCAAAATCAAGCCGGTAATTTCATTAAACCTTCTGTTGCCTCGGTAAGTGCTGCTGCAGCTGGCGATATACCTAACGACACACGTGTAACATTAACCAACACAAGTGCTGAACAAGGCTACCCAATATCAAGTTTCACTTGGTTAATCGTATATAAAGAACAATCGTACAGTGGGCGAAGTAAAGATCAAGCCTTACAAACTAAACTTCTTTTAAAATGGGTTCTAGGAAAAGATGCTCAGTCTAAAACAAGCAAAGTACACTATGCGCCACTTCCTGAAAAAGCAATCGAAAAAGCTCATAAAATATTAGATCTACTTACCTACGACGGTAAAGGATTATAAACAAACTTTCCACTAAAGAGGTCCAAGGCAATACATGTTTTTCTATTTATAAGTTCACAAATAAAAATCTTTTGCTTTGGTCCTTTTTTACTACTACAACTCCAGTTGTTTTAAATTCATAAAACAACTAACCTACCGAATATAGAATGAAAAGTGAAAGACTGTTTCAGTATTTTTTAAAACTAGGTGGCGTCATAATCCTTATAGTAGCCATAGGCATTGCGGCCACTTTAATTGTTGGATCAATTCCAACATTCAAAGAATTTGGTCTTAATTTTATTTTCTCATCCGATTGGAATCCAACTGAAGGACGAGAAAGTTATGGGGCACTTCCATTTATAATTGGAACAATAGCTACATCCATATTAGCACTAGCCCTAACATTTCCATTTGCATTTTCTATAGCCTTATTTCTAGGCGAATATTTTAAGAAAGGACGAATGTCTTCCATCCTTAAGTCGATGATTGATTTATTAGCTGGAATTCCATCGGTCGTATATGGCTTATGGGGATTTTACACAATAAAACCCATTGTTGTTGAACTAGGACTAAACGCACAAGGCTTTGGAATCTTCACATCAGCTTTTGTTTTAGCTATCATGATAATTCCTTACGCATCTTCAATAAGTGCCGAGGTAATCAACATGGTACCTTCACAATTAAAAGAAGCAGCATATTCCTTAGGTGCAACTCGATTCGAAGTGGTTAAAAATGTTATTATACCCAATGCAGGCTCTGGAATTTTCGCTGGATTTATTCTAGCATTCGGACGAGCCATTGGTGAAACAATGGCTGTAACCATGCTAATTGGTAACTCAAATAAAATACCAAGCAACTTATTCGACCTAGGTAACACCATGGCCAGTTTAATCGCAAACCAATTTGGCGAAGCCGAAGGCTTAAAATACACCTCACTAGTTGCCATGGGACTTCTACTTTTTGTCATCACAGGAATTTTAAATCTGATTGGTAAAATGGTCATGAGAAAATTCACAGCCTAATCGATTAAAACATATGAATACAACAAATTCAATATCGAATCAAAAGCTAAAATGGCGCGTCTTTAACGACAAATTATTTAGCATTGTAATGATGACATTAGCTTTTATATCAGCAGTTCCCCTATTATCTATCTTATATCAACTCGTTAAAAAGGGCTACAAACAAGTTCGTTTAAGCTTTTTTATCGAAGTCGCTCCCGATACAATGCAAGCCATGATGGCTAAAGCAAATCATGAAATTATTCCTGGTGGTATTGCCAATGGTATTGTTGGTACGCTTATAATAGTAGGAATGGCTTCACTAATAGCCATTCCTTTAGGCTTACTCACCGGTGTATATCTATCCGAATCATCAAAAGGAAAAATGGCAAATATTGTTCGTTTTGTTGTCGATATGTTACAAGGTGTTCCTTCAATTGTTTTGGGTGTAATTGCCTATATATGGGTTGTTAAACCTCTTACATCAGGATTCTCAGCTCTTGCAGGTAGCGTCGCCCTTTCAATTATGATGTTACCATCAATTATTCGATCGACAGAAGAAACACTCAAAATGATACCACCAACATTAAAAGAAGCAGCCTTATCATTAGGTGTACCCTACTACAAAACTATTTTAAAAGTTTTGCTTCCAACAGGTATGAGTGGTATTTCAACCGGTATCATATTAGGCATATCACGAATTGCAGGCGAAACAGCTCCACTTATGCTAACAGCATTAGGCAGTTCAGCTATCAATTTGGATATAACACAACCAAGTAGTGCAATACCGCTACTTGTTTGGGAATTCTACAACGATCCTAACCTAGTCAATTTAATATGGGGAGCATCATTAGTTCTTCTTCTTATCATCTTCCTTTTGAATATAGTAGCAAAAACAATTTCTAAAAAATGGAAAGTACAGTACTAAATAAAACCGACGATAGAATCATTCAAATTGAATCTCCACTTCTAAGTATCGATAGGCTATCAGTATCTTATGGAGGAAACAAATTTTCAATTACCGATGTTTCAGCAGGCATACAAAAAAATAAGATAACAGCCATAATGGGACCCTCCGGATGTGGCAAAAGTACACTCCTGAGAGCGATCAATAGAATGCACGAACTTTATCCTGAAACACATCACAAAGGTAGTATCTCTCTAGGTGGTGAAGATATCTACAAAATTAACCCTATAGAGCTTCGACGTAAAATAGGAATGGTATTCCAACGACCAAACCCCTTTCCAACTATGAGCATTTACGATAACGTAATAGCTGCTTATATATTAAATGGAATTAAACTGAAACGATCAGAGAAGGATGAAATTGTTGAACGATCACTTCGTGAAGTTGGTCTTTGGGATGAAACTAAAGATGCCTTACACAAAAAAGGCACTTTCCTTTCGGGAGGACAACAACAGCGTTTATGCATTGCACGAGCATTAGCCTATACGCCTGAGGTCATTCTTTTAGACGAACCAACATCAGCACTAGACCCAATAGCTACAGCAAAAATTGAAGATCTACTCGTAAAACTAAAAAAGGATTATACAATTATTCTGGTAACACACAATATGGGACAAGCCGCTCGAATATCAGATCATTCAATGTTTATGTATCTAGGCGAACTAGTCGAATATGGGAGAACTAAAAATATGTTTACAACCCCCAAAGACGAACGAACAGAAGCCTATCTAACAGGCAAGTTTGGTTGATAAAACAACAATTCTTTGGGCAAAACCCTGCGGGTCGGGCAATCCGCACTCGCTCTTTGTCAAAAAAAAAAGACAAAGAGTCTCTCTCGCTCCTGTCCCTTTTGCAAAAAAGCTTATAGCTTGTAATTTAAAAAAGAAAGTGTGCGTATACCCAAGTACTCTAAATACTTTAGACACTCATAATTACTTTAAGTACTTGTTAATTCATAACTTATAATTAAACAAAAGATGTCGATAAAAAAAGATAAAAGATTCGAAGGAATAAATAAGGATTTTCAGAAAATGAAATCATTATTGTATGCACAATTCGATACTCTAGAAAATGTTATTCTAAGTGGATTAGAATCTGTATCGAAGCAAGATATTGATAATTTCTCCAAGAATGAAAAGAAGCTCGATCAAATGGAGCTGAAAATGAGTAACAATATTATTCTAACAATTGGACTAGAACAACCCATGGCTGGAGAGCTTCGCCAACTTATTACCTACCTACGAATGTTAGGAGATATGGAGCGCATAGGCGATCAACTCAATAACATTCTGCACTTTTTTAAAAAACTAACTCCTAAGGAATTGCCCGAAAATCAAAAAGAATCCATACACAATATGTATGACATGAGTTTAATCATGGTGCGAAAGGCATTAGAATCCTTCGAAAACGAAGACCATGAAACAGCTATCTGGACAATTATGAATGATGAAGTTGTTGATGATATGCAGCAAAAGTTAATAAGCAGAATGCTAAGAAAAAGCACACCTCCTAATATGGCAATCGAAGATGCAACCAATATTTTAAATTTCGGGAGTATTCTAAATAGTATAGAACGCATTGCTGATAAAGCTACCAATATTGCCGAAGCGTCAATCTATTATCAAGACGGAACAGATCTTCGCCATTCCGATCTATCAGAGACAGATGAATCCTAAAAAAATCATTATTAATCAATCGCGTCCTAAATATTTTTGTTTCTGCCTTGTATTTTCCTGTTAGGAATATATTTAAGTTTGATATTACAACAGAGGGGCTCTTTTTGTGCACCTTGCAATATGGCATTTCTTTTAAATATTTTTCGTTTTACGAAAGCTTTAGAAAGACCGGGAAGTTCCGAGCTTGCCGAGGAAATCACCCAGCCGCACTTAAGCTTGAGGCAAATAAGAAAGATATTTAAAAAGTAGCCTTGAATTTCTTTGCTTCGTTTCTTGTTTCAAGACAAGAAATGATGTCGGGTTTGGGCGGAAAGCCCAATTGTTAAAATTATTTAGGACAAGATTGATTATTAATAAAAAAGAAAAGCACTTTTTCCAATAGGAGAAAGTGCTTTTCTTTTTAACCGATTTATAATGAATTCTCAAATTAACTCACATTTGTTAGACTGATAATAAAATATCAGATCATCATAGAGATTAAAAGCAAAACAGTTTATTATTTGTTAGAAATAATATAGTTTTGAGTTTCTATTAAAAAACAATTAAGTATTCTATGTCACAAGTAATTGATATGGAACTTAACCAACAAAATAAACACTATGAGTCTAGAAAAACAACAAGCACAAGAACTGATCGATTTCATACATCGCAGCCCAAGCACATACCATGCAGTAAACAATGTTAGAGAAGAATTAACTGAAGCTGGATTTCAAGAACTCGATCTTCGTGAAGAATGGACGATTAATAAAGGTGGTAAATATTTTACTGGAAAGAATGGTTCTGCAATTTTCGCATTCACCATTGGAGAAGGAGAAATTGAAGAAGAAGGATTCCAATTAGTTTGTGCACATAGCGATGCTCCAGGTTTCAAAATTAAGCCAAATCCAGAAATTACAGTTGAAGGAAACTATATCAAATTAAACACAGAAGTTTATGGTGCACCAATCTTAAGCACATGGATGGATCGTCCATTATCGATCGCTGGTCGTGTTTGTGTACAATCGAACGATCCACTTAATCCAGAACATTTATACGTAAAAATCGATCGTCCATTAATGGTGATCCCTAATCTTGCTATTCACCTTAACCGTGAAGTTAACGAAGGTGTTGCTCTAAACAAGCAAAAGGATATGTTGCCTTTACTTTCTATGATCACCAATGAGATGGAAAAGGAAAACTGCCTGATCAATCTTATTGCTGCTGAATTAAAAATTGATGCACAATCAATCGTTGATTTCGATGTCACTTTATTTGAAGTTGAAAAAGGTACTATCTTCGGATTAAACGAAGAGTTTATCTCATCTCCAAAGTTAGATGACTTAGCTATGGCACACGCTGGATTAAAAGCACTGCTAGCTTCAAGCACAACTAAAAAAACACAAGTACTAGCCATCTTCGATAACGAAGAAGTTGGAAGTGTAACAAAACAAGGAGCTGGTTCTCCAGTATTGCGCCACCTATTGCAGCGTATCGTTTATAAGTTAGGTAAGAATATGGAGCAGTTCCATAGAGCAATCTACAATTCATTCATGATCTCTGCTGATATGGCTCATGCCGTTCACCCAAATATTTCAGAGAAGCACGATCCTACTAATCGTCCATTTATTAATAAAGGACCAGTAATTAAGATACATGCAAACAACAAATACACAACTGATGGTGATTCGGGAACTGTATTCGAGACATTATGCAAGAATGCTGATGTACCATATCAAAAATTTGTGAACCGTTCAGACTTAGTTGGAGGTAGCACATTAGGAAACGTTTCAACAGGGCAAATCGATATTCGCACTGTCGACATAGGAAACCCAATGTTTGCAATGCACTCAGTTCGCGAAACAGGCGGCGTTAAAGACAATGCATACATCAAACAAGTATTCTCATACTTCTTTAGTTTATAAGATCGATTAGAATAGCTAATCATTTAAATATAGAAACAGGCATTAAGCTGCTTTTAAGCGAAATAATACCTTTTTTTATATCCAATAAATTTAAAAGTCTTTGCGTTTTAGAAAATTGAAACAGCAGGTACAAAGAAAAAACTGAAATAATACCCACACAAAAGATGATCATTTTTCATCAAAAATTAGCAAGATGTTAGCAGTTCAAAAAAAATCAGCACCCAAAAGAAAGCAAGTAAAACGATCTCCTTCCGAACTATTTCAAAAGAAATGGGAAGATATCCAAAAGAAAAAACTTAGGAACGAAAAGTTATCAGACGAGATCGATCAAATACAGAAAAAATTCGAAGAAGAAATAACTCCTGAGCAAAACAAACTTACACAAACCAAAAAGAGACTAATATTACACCTCTGCACCTTTATGGATAGCAAAAAGCTGCCGCTATATGACAAAGGTGAACTTCTGAATTCTCTACAGAATATAACCGAAGAATGCATTAACGAGAGCTGGAAGGAAGATGCCGAATTGCTTGACATCTCGACCAAGTTGTTTGAATATTCGAAAGATCTGAACAACCAAGAAGAGGCACTATCTCAGGACAACGATGACGACGACGATGAAATGTTTCTTGATAATGATTTCGAACAGCAAATGGCCGTTAAAATATTTCGGGATCAACTAGGCGTGCCCGAAGACATTATTTCTGATGAAGAAATCATACAGATTACAAAGGATCCTTCCATACTTGAAAACTACAAAGAAAAGATTCATGATTATTTTGCACAGGAACAACAAAAAAAGAATCAAGAATCTAACACAAAGGACAAAGAGGAGAATATTGAACAGAAAAAACTTCTGAAAAACACCTCGATAAATAGTTTATATAAAAAATTGGCCAAAATTCTTCACCCCGATCTGGAGATAGATGAAAACAAAAAGAAGAAAAAGAATAAACTTATGAGCAAAGTGGTTACCGCTAAAAATGAGAATGATATAATCACCTTACTCCAAATTTACAATGAGTATTCGGAAAACAACAAATTCTCTTTTTCGGATGAAGAGTTTAACATCTTTAATTCTATTCTTCGTAAACAGGAGAGTGATTTAAATGTGGAGAAATTCAAATTAACCAAGATGTCGGGTTTTTCCAGCTTTCTTTATTCCACCTTCCACAGTAGGTCTAAAAAAGTGATCCAGTCCAAATTTAATGATCACATAAAACTCATTCAGGAAGAGTGCGATTCGATAAACCAACTACACAAACAGGTACGTACACTTAAAGGTGTAAAGCAATTTCTGCATAACAATAATAGCGAAGAGGAAGAAATATTAGAAATGATGAGCTTAATGCTTCATGAGGCTTTTTAATGAACTTGAGCATTTACACCCTAAGAATTATTGTGCCTTTTACCGCCCATTTCACGGGCGGTTATTCAAATTTAGCACGTTACTCACAAAAATATAAATTTATGGACTTAAAAAAAACGTCACACGAAAGGTAGACATTCCACCCCTATTCTGCGGGAGAAACAATTCGTAATTCCAAAATCGTAATTCGTAATTGTTTTTATTGCATAAAAAAAGCGTCTTACTCCTTGTGGAATAAGACGCTTTAAAAGTTGGCATCGACCT
>JADGEF010000105.1:0-13204 GCA_016744515.1 Marinifilaceae bacterium
AGGTCGATGCCAACTTTTAAAGCGTCTTATTCCACAAGGAGTAAGACGCTTTTTTTATGCAATAAAAACAATTACGAATTACGATTTTGGAATTACGAAATGTTTCTCCCGCAGAATAGGGGTCATGCTGAAAAGTTGGGGAGTTTATTTTCACGCATATATATTTGCTAATCTGAATAAAAAGAAAGGAATTTCTCTGACGCCTCTAAGAGTTGTTCTAAAAGCTTTTATTTTAGCATTAAAAGATTCCGCAGAAGCATTAGTTGTTCTGTTGTCAAAATAGTTTAATATTCCTTGATAATGAGAATATATTGAATTCGATACGGTTCTAAATCTCACATCACCAAACTCTTCAATATCATTATACCAATGTGCTAGCTTTGTATATGCGAGAGTCTTATCTTTTGTGTGTGAATAGATTCTTTTTAAATCTTGTGCTAGATCATAAGCTATCTTAATATCAGGATACTTTTCAAAAAGAATTTTCATTCTTATTTTCTGACTATCAGACCAATTGTTAGGTGATTTAAATAATGAATATCGTGATCTAATTAATAATTGTTTTTCAGTATCTTCATTACTATAAGTTTCTGGACTATACTTTACTCCTTTTTCTTTTGCCTGTTGCCTTCAACCAATGGAATGGAATCCAATTAGAACTCATGAGGACATTTTTAATTTATGCAAAAATAACAACATTATTTTACTCTCCAAAAATCCTGCTTGATCCCTAATTTGATTGTTTACCCGATTTAGAACATAAAAAAAGGCTATCCTTTAGGAAAGCCTTTCATATTTTTTTAAGAATATATTAGAATTGGTCTTCTATAACTAAAGTTAGAATATCGCTTAGTTCACGTCCCATAGCTTTAACTTGTTGTGGAATAAAACTGGTGGCAGTCATCCCTGGAATCGTGTTTGCTTCAAGTACGTATGGTATGTTATTCTTGATGATATAATCAACTCTCACAATCCCTTTACATTTTAATGCATCGTATATCTCTGAAGATTGTTTTTGTATCTCTTGTGTCAATTCTTCACTTATTCTAGCTGGAGTAATCTCTTCAGCCATGTTTGGATCATACTTAGCTTCGAAATCAAAGAAATCATTTTTAGGGATCACTTCAGTAATCGGGAATACGATTTCTTCACTGCGGGTTTTTACTAGACCACAAGTTACTTCGAGTCCTTCGATGAACTCTTCGATAATAACTTCTTTGCCTTCGTTAAAAGCTTTCAAAATGGCATCTTGAAGATCTTCAAATTTTGTAACCTTCGATATGCCAAAGCTAGAACCATCGGCATTAGGTTTCACAAAGCACGGAAGACCTAGTTTGCTTTCTATCGATTTGCAGTCGTATTTATCGCTCTTTTTAAGAAGAACTGATTTTGCCAATTGATAGTCTAAAGCTCTAAGATAAGAATTACAAGCATGCTTGTTGAAACTTAATGCGCTGCTTAGAACGTCACAGGTTGAATGTGGAATATTTACTAAGTTAAGATAGCCTTGTAGTATCCCGTTTTCGCCTGGAGTGCCATGAATGGCAATGTAGGCAAAGTCGAACTTGATTTGTTTAGAATCGACCGTGATGCTAAAATCATTCTTGTCAATATCATACTCTTCGTTATCAATATTGACTTTCCAGTCTTGCCCTTTAAAAACAGCTAAATATACCTGATATATATTCTTATCAAGGGTGTTGAAAATATGCTCAGAAGTTTGCATTGATATCACAAACTCAGCAGAATCTCCCCCCGCTATAATTGCTATATTCCTTTTCATAAAATTAGAGTCTATAAATCTACTGTTCCTTGTTCTTCATCTTCAATTTCGATATCTCGGTTCGAAGTATATTCTCTCCATTTGGTGATAAGTGCTGTCATATCATCTGGAATTTCAGAATCGAATGAAACGTATTCATCCGTTTCGGGATGAATGAATCCTAAGGTTTTTGCGTGTAAGGCTTGTCGAGGACAAATTTTAAAACAATTTTGAACAAATTGCTTGTATTTTGTGAATTTTGTTCCTTTTAGAATTTGATCTCCAGTGTAACTCGCATCATTAAATAATGGATGGCCTATGTGCTTAAAGTGAGCACGAATTTGGTGAGTACGTCCTGTTTCAAGAACACATTCTACAAGGTTTACGTATCCTAATCTTTCTAAAACACGGTAATGTGTTACAGCATGTTTGCCATGTTCTCCGTCAGGGAATACATCCATTATTTGTCGGTTTTTTAAATTTCTACCAACATGTCCAGTAATTGTTCCTTCATCCTCTTCCATGTTTCCCCAAACTAATGCACGGTACTTTCGATCACTGGTTTTGTTGAAAAACTGAAGTGCAAGTTTTGTTTTGGCTATCTCGGTCTTTGCAATAACCAAAATTCCTGAAGTATCTTTATCGATACGATGAACTAAGCCTGGACGTGGATCTACCGAATTAAATAAAGGCAAGTTTTTAAGGTGAAAGGCTAATGCATTTACCAATGTTCCTGAATAATGCCCATATGATGGATGAACGACCATTCCTGGATTTTTATTTACAATAATGAATGAATTATCTTCATATACAATTGTTAATGGAATATCTTGAGCAATAATTTCGATTTCTCGAGGAGGATAGCTAAGTACAATTGTTACAACATCGCCAGGTTTAACCTTGTAATTTCTCTTAACAACCACATCATTAACACGGATATTTCCATTGTCTGCAGAGTCCTGAATCTTATTTCGGGATGAGTTTAGCATACGACCAGCCAAGTACTTGTCTATTCTCAAAGGAGTTTGACCAGGATCAACATCATATCTGAAATGTTCGTATGATTCCTGATTAGCATTACTTTCATCGAGATTTTCGAATTCTAAATTTTCTTCTTCTTGCATTATATATGATTCTGAATTTTCTTATTGTTTAAATTGGCTCTTAAAATATGCCAGAGCATCTTTAATTTTTAAACTATCAGTTGTGAGCCATAAATTTATTTTACTTCCAGGAGCAATTTTAGAGTTTTCTTCGTATTCATGAGATTGTTGATAAACCTGAGCATTCAAAGAATCTGAGAGATTAGATACGCTATCATCAAAACTAATACGTCCTGTATTTAAATTTGATAAGAGAATACGTTCTTTGGCGTCATTAAAATATTTTCCAATTAATTTTGGAGTTAATATTCTAATGTTTTTACCTCTACCAAGAACAAGATCAATATGAGCACCTTTATCTATTAAATCATTTTTCTTTATCGTGTCACCTTTAAATTCAGGATATAAAACAAGGTTGTAGTAATCGTAGTCGACATATTTTAGTTTGCCAATTTTAAAACCATTTGTAATTAAAATTTCATAGGCTTGTCTGAACGAGTTATCGATCAAATTTGGAAACCTAATTTGTTCTGGTTTTAGAGAATTTATTGTAAGAAAGATATTGCGATTACGTTTAACTAGTGCATTTGCTTTTGGACTTTGATCGAGTACACAACCAGCAGGTAAACCTGAGTTGTAAACAGAATCGTATATCGTGTGTCGTAATTTTGTTTCTTTTATAAGATTGGTGCTTTCTTCTAAACTTAGTCCGTATAGGCTAGGTACTTTAATCTCTTCGCCATGATTGGTATAGAAACTTAAACTTTGAAGAGTGATCCAAACTAAGGCTACAGCAATTAGAATTGATAGTCCCAAGTTTTTGTAGAAAGCTCTACTTTTAAAAAATTGTTTTAGTCGCATAGATATTAAATTTGCTTTTTTCTTATTCCCTTTTTTCAGAAAATGGGTAAATACAAAAATAAGAGAGATTTTCTGATATATGATGCTTCTATCAGTTAATTATATAGAATCTTCTTTTTTATAATAAAGCGTGCTTTTATTCTAACTAATGCTGACTTAAACGATAAGGCAAAAAAAAAGAGTTCCCTTGGAACTCTTTAAATTTTTTCAGAAATCTATAAACACAAAAAAGTAAAGAATGAAACACTCTTTACTTTTTATATTTTAGATAAAGCTAAATCTTAAAATTAAGCTTTGTGTCTGCGCTCGCTAGAAACAGATAATTTCTTTCTGCCTTTTGCTCTTCTACGAGATAATACTGCTCTTCCGTTTGCAGAAGCCATTTTGTCTCTGAAACCGTGCTTGTTTCTTCTTTTTCTATTTGATGGTTGAAATGTTCTTTTCATCGCGAAATATTTTTATCGAATAAAGTGATTATATGCGTTGATTTTGGATTGCAAAAATAGGTATTTTTTTCATCTGGCAAAAGATTAAGCCGAAATAATTTGGTTTAAAGTGTCATATGGACAACCTTTTTCGTCTCAAAGAAGTGCTCAGCAAAGAAATCAGTGCAATTGAAGAGACTTATTTTTTTCACATATGGCTTAATTTCGTCCTCAAAATCACCACCTTTTATATAAATAATCCCATTGGGGAGTGCATTTATATTCTCAGACTTACAGTTTTTTTTCACCATATTCACAAAAGCAGGGAAAGCGGTTACTGCTCTACTGACAATAAAATCATATTTTGTTTTGACTTGTTGTACGCGTATGTGTTCTCCTTTTACATTTTTTAAACCTAGAGCCTTGGCAACTTCATTTACTACTTTAATTTTTTTACCAATAGAATCTACCAAGTGGAAATTTGTTTCAGGATAAAGGATTGCTAAAGGAATACCAGGGAAACCTCCACCTGTTCCAACGTCCAGAACATTTGATCCGGGTTGAAATTGGATAACTTTTGCAATTGCTAAAGAATGTAAAACGTGATGAAGATATAAAGAGTCGATATCTTTTCTTGAAATGACATTAATTTTGTCGTTCCATTCTTCGTAAAGATATTTAAGTTGAGCAAATTTATTTTTTTGCTCTTCAGTTAAGTCTTTAAAGTATTTTAAAATTAATTCCATGCTATAGTTTATAATGCGTGGCAAAGATATAATTATAATCTAAGAGCAGGAAAAAACATGGACAAAGGAAAATTGTGTGCCGATTTTGAATAATGAGGTGAATATTGATTACAATTCATCATTCTGGATATTCATAAACAAAAGTTTTCTAGCTCTGAAAAGTTGTGCTTTTATTGTACCAATAGGTAGTTGCAGCTCTTTCGCAATCTCTTCGTAAGAATACTCTTTGAAATATCGTAATTCGATTAAAATACGGTAACGATCTTTCAGTTGGCTAACCTTAAGTCGCATGTATTTAGCATTTTGTTTGTTAATGATTTGTTGCTCAGGAGAAGGCGTTTTGCTTTCAAATGACGGCAAATTCATATTGCTATTATCCTTTGTTTCAAGTTTGATAATGCTTTTCTTTTTTTTGCGAATAAAATCAATACCTGTATTGGAGGCGATTCTGAATAGCCACGTACTAAAAGCATACTTAGTAGAGTATTGATCAATATTTCGAAAAGCTTTTCCAAAGCATTCGAGTGTTAAGTCTTCTGCATCAGTTCTATTATTAATAGTTCTCAGTAAAAAATAGAAAATAGCATCCTTATACCTCAAGAAAAGCTTCTCGAAAGCTTTTTGGTTACCTTTAAGAGCCGCTTGTACATTAAGCAAGTCTATCTTGGCATTATCCGACAAGTTGGAGTTCTGATTCATACAAGTTGATTATATGGATGATTACAGCTTATAAATTAATGATTTTACTTTTAAAAGTAAACGATAATGTGAATGCAAATAAGTAGATCAAGATAAGTTCGGCATATCTAGCCAACCGTATTTTCTTAATATACTTTAATAAATTGAGTCTTTTGTGTCCTATTTGACAAATAGAAACTCATAATAGGTAGATGTTTAGCAAATGACTGCTTAATGAAATCTAAAGTCGCATAACTTCCGCTTGTCTAAGTGAGCTTTAAAGCCAATATTATTATCTATATTTGCAGACTGTTTTTAATGGGAATAACTCAACGTTTGACACTTATTTTCCCACTTTAACTGAAGTTGATATGGATTTTAAATTACACAATACTGATGCAAAGTCAGGCGCTAGAACTGGCGAACTGACTACCGATCATGGCAAGATTAAAACACCTATATTCATGCCTGTTGGAACACTTGGTTCTGTAAAAGGAATACACCAACATGAATTGAAAGAGGATATTAATGCTGAAATAATTCTAGGGAACACCTATCATTTATATTTGCGTCCAGGTTTGGACGTTCTTGAACAAGCCGGAGGATTACACAAATTTAATGGTTGGGATAGACCAATTTTGACGGACAGCGGGGGATTTCAGGTCTTTTCATTGGCTGAAAATCGTAAGTTGACCGAAGAAGGAGCAATCTTTCGATCTCATATTGATGGCTCAAAGCATATGTTTACGCCAGAAAATGTAATGGATACGCAGCGTGTAATTGGTGCTGATATAATTATGGCATTTGATGAGTGTCCTCCGGGAACATCCAGTTACGAATATGCTGAAAAATCTTTAGGATTAACTCAGCGTTGGTTAGAGCGATGTGTTGATCGTTTTGATAGCACAAAAGGTAAGTATGCTTACTCCCAAACATTGTTTCCAATCGTTCAGGGTTGTGTTTATAGGGATTTAAGGATAAAAGCTGCAGAGCATGTTGCCTCTTTAAATCGTGACGGGTATGCTATTGGTGGACTAGCTGTTGGTGAGCCTACTAACGATATGTACGAAATGATTGAGGTGGTTAATCAGGTTTTACCAGAGGATAAACCTCGTTATTTAATGGGAGTTGGAACACCAATTAATATTTTGGAAGCAATTTCTCGTGGTGTCGATATGTTTGATTGTGTTATGCCTACTCGTAACGGACGAAATGGAATGATATTTACCAGTGAAGGAACTTTGAATATGAGAAACCTGAAGTGGGCAAATGATTTTTCTCCACTAGATTCGAATGGTACTTCATATGTTGATTCATTCTATTCAAAAGCCTATGTACGCCATTTAATTCGTTCAAACGAATTGTTAGGTGCGCAGATATGTAGTATTCACAATCTTGCATTTTATTTATGGTTAGTGCGTGAGGCTAGAGAAAAAATTGATACTGGAACTTTCTACGAATGGAAGAAAGTTATGGTTGAAAAATTAGGTAGACGTTTATAGAATAATGTTAAAAAAGCTTGATAATGAACTTTTGAGCTTGACATTTGATTAAGATAATCTAAATTTAAACTCAATATTTGCTTTTAAATTAGCTAGTGAGGATATTAATTAAGATAAGAAGCTGTAAAATAAAAAACTGAAGTAGAGAATGTTTAAGAAATTAGATTTATATATCATTCGAAAGTTTTTAGGGACTTTCTTCTTTGCAATTGTCTTGATAATTAGTATCACTATCGTTTTTGATTTCTCAGAAAAGATTGATAATTTTATTGATAAAGAAGCACCTTTTAAGGCTGTTATTTTTGACTATTACATTAATTTCATCCCCTATTTTGCAAATTTATTTAGTGCTTTATTTACTTTTGTTTCAGTTATCTATTTCACGTCTAAGATGGCGTATGATACTGAAATTATTGCCATACTTAGTTCAGGCATAAGTTTTAAAAGGTTGATGTTCCCTTATTTTATATCTGCTTTAATAATAGGTATCTTTTCTTTTTTCCTAAGTAATTTCGTGATTCCACCTGCTAATGCTAAACGATTAGATTTTACAGAAACTTACCTTAAAAAACGCTTCGTAAATAAAGAACGAAACATTCATCGTCAGATTGAGCCTGGCTTGTTTATCTACATGACAAATTTTGAGACATCGAGTAAGATCGGATATAAATTCTCTCTTGAAAAGTTTGAGGGGAAGCAGTTAGTATCTAAGCTAACTTCGCGTTCGATTAAGTGGAATAAGGAAAAAGAAAAATGGACGATAAAGGATTATGTCATTCGTAGGATAGATGGAGATAAGGAGACTCTTGAGAAAGGTAAGTCTATAGATACTCTTTTAAACTTTAAGCCTGATGAGTTTAGCCGTCGAACAAATGTTGTAGAGGCTATGAATATGATGGAGTTAGATGATTTTATTGATGAACAGATAATGAGGGGGGATAGTAATATTAGTGCTTATAAGATTGAAAAATATCGCCGTATAGCTAACCCGTTCTCAGCATTTATATTGACTCTAATAGGTGTGTCATTAGCATCTAGGAAGGTAAGGGGAGGTATGGGATTACATCTTGGAATTGGATTGGCACTTAGTTTTTCCTTTATTCTATTTATGCAAATATCTACCGTTTTTGCTACAAATGGAAGTATGAATCCTCTGTTAGCCGTCTGGCTTCCTAATATTCTTTTTTCAGTAATTGGTATTTATCTTTATAGGGTAGCTCCTAAGTAGAAGTGTTCTAAATAGTGTCTAAGTAAGACTTTGCTTTCCTACTAGAAAAGCGGTAATTTAGTATGTTGACAACTCGTTGTAGAGGTAACTAATTTTTTTGTAGATTAAAAAATTAGTATCCTTGCACACTAGTAAAATAATATATTCGTTTTTTAATTTATTAATCAGTCGAATAGAATTAGATGGGCTCGCCAAAACTTGGTGAATCTTTACCTTTATTGAACAAACAGGCTGTGTTTATTTTCTTTTTTTAATGAGAGAAGATGAATAGGGGATGTTTTGTGCGTTATTGGTATAATATAAAGTTTGGACAAACTTGAAATACAACTAAATGTATACTTTAAAGTATACGGTTTTTAACTAAATGTACGTAATATGTCATTGAAACGAAACATTCTTGATCTTAGAAAGAGAAAAGAAAAAGTGCTTCAAGGTGGTGGTGAAAAAGCTATCCAGAAGCAAGTTGCAATGGGGAAATTGACTGCACGTGAAAGAATTACATCTATTGTAGATGAAGATTCTTTTCATGAGTACGATATGTTCGTAGAACACGAAGCCCGCGACTTTGGCATGGAGAAGAAACAACTTCATGGTGACGGAGTTATCATTGGAACTGGAACAATTCATGGTCAGCCTGTATGCCTTTTTGCACAGGATTTTACTGTAGCTGGTGGTTCTCTTGGTCTTATGCATGCTCGTAAGATTACAAAAATAATGGATCATGCATTGAAAATGCGTGTGCCTTTGATTGGAATTAACGATTCGGGTGGAGCTCGTATTCAGGAAGGTGTTAATTCACTTGCTGGTTATGGTGAAATCTTTTTCCGTAATACTTTGGCATCGGGAGTTATTCCTCAATTGTCAGTTATTCTAGGTCCTTGTGCTGGTGGAGCTGTTTATTCTCCTGCCCTTACCGACTTTGTGTTTGTAGTAGAAAACATTTCCAAAATGTTTATTACCGGTCCTGAGGTAATAAAAACTGTTTTAGGTGAAGAAATAAGTATGGAAGAACTTGGTGGTGCGAAAGTACACAGCGAGATCACCGGTAATGCTCATTTCTACGCATTGAACGAACTTGAGTGCTTTGAGCAAATCAAGAAGCTACTTACATTCATTCCATGGCACAACGAGAAGAAAGCACGTCCTTTTCCTCCAAAACCACCTAAGGCTGAATACAAAATTGAAGAGATTGTTCCTCATGACCCAACTCAACCTTACGATATTCGTAATGTAATTAGAGCGATTAGTGATGATTCTGACTTTTTTGAAGTAATGGAAGGCTTTGCACGTAATATCGTTATTGGTTTTGGTAGAATGAATGGTGAAACTATCGGTTTCGTTGCAAATCAACCACTAGTACTTGCTGGTGTACTTGATTGTGATTCTTCAGATAAAGCTGCACGTTTTATCCGTTACTGTAATGCGTTTAATATTCCTTTGGTAACTCTTGAGGATATGCCAGGTTACTTACCAGGTGTTGATCAAGAGCACGCAGGAGTTATTCGTCATGGTGCGAAGATTCTTTATGCATATAGTGAAGCTACTGTGCCTAAGATTACTGTAATTGTACGTAAGGCATATGGTGGAGGTTATATTGCTATGAACTCTCGTCATATGAAAGCTGACTTCATGTTCGCTTGGCCTACTGCAGAGATTGCTGTAATGGGACCTGATGGAGCTGCTAACATTATCTTTAGAAAAGAGATTATGGCTGCAGAAGATCCTGATGCTATGCGTAAGGAAAAAGTAGCTGAATACAAAGCTAAATTTGCTAACCCATATGTAGCTGCAGCTAAAGGTTATATCGATACTGTAATTGAGCCAGAAGAGACTCGTAAAATGTTATTGCACTCTCTTGAGGTGTCTAAGAACAAGGTTGATAGAAGACCAAGTAAAAAACACGGTATTCCTCCATTTTAAATCGAACTTACTATGAGTAATTTAAAAGAGTTCAACATTGATGGAACGATCTATATGACAGAGATACCTGAAAATGTTGCGAATAGAAAGAAGTGGGTAAGACCAAACCCGAACCACATTAAGTCTTTTATTCCAGGAACGATTGTTGAGATTTTTGTGAAGGAAGGTCAAGAAGTAAAAGAAGGTGAATGCCTTATGATTCTTCAAGCTATGAAGATGAAAAATAAAATACTGATGCCTTTCGATGGAATAATTGGAAAAATTAATGTTAACGTAGAAGATAAAGTACCTAACCGTAAGGTTATGGTTGAGCTTAAAGAATAATTATTCTTCGTTTAACAAGCAATATAAAGGCTGTTCTTTTAATTAAGAACAGCCTTTTGTTTTTGAGCTAATTTTAAATTTAAAATTCTTCTGTCCAGAAGAAATGCTTTTTCCACTGAAGTAATATGTTGGGCTCATTTTTAAATAGACCAAACATACTCGATCCACTTCCCGACATGGCTGCATAAATAGCACCTTGCTCATAAAGTTCATTTTTGATTTCGGCTAATAAAGGATGATTGGGAAATATACTCTCCTCAAAATCATTTTTGATGGTTGATCTCCAAGTTTCGATCGGTTGTCTTATTAATACTTTAAGTGAAGTTTTAGGCTGTTTGGGTATGATATTAGCATAGGCTTCTGGAGTACTAATATGAATATTTGGTTTTATAAGGAGAATGTGATAATCAGATAAATCTATTTCAATAGGTTTTAACCGGTCTCCTTTTTCATCTGCGAAAGCAGGTTTGTTTTCGATGAAAAAGGCACAATCGCTACCCAGTTTTTTCACTTCATTCTCCATTTCTTTGCCACTCATTCCAAGGCTGAACTTTTTATTCAAAAGTTTAATCATATAAGCTGCATTGGCTGATCCTCCGCCTAGTCCAGCGCCAAAAGGAATGTTTTTATGTAGGTGTATGTCCTGAGCAGGAAAATTGTGTTTCGATCTGATAAGTTCGTATGCTTTAACTACAATATTATCTTTTGCATCAATGTTTATTGGAATTCCCGAAGCTGAAAATGTATAAGGTGTATGTGCTTTTGAATCTGCGATTTCAATTGCATCTCTCATGCCAATGGGGAAAAAAATGGTTTCTATATTATGAAAGCCATCATTTCTTTTTTCAACAATATTTAAACCGATATTTATTTTAGCATTCGAGTATGTTAGCACTAGTCAGGATGTTTTGTTAATAAAATTGAATAACAAAAGTACAGCTTTTATATAAATTGAGAATTCAAAGGCTAGATTTTTATTTTCTATAAGTATCTTTGTTATCTGTAAAATGATGTAGCTTTATTAATTCGAATTAGAACGAGAATTGTTCCAAAGATTTTTTGAATTTACATAGATACATAATTTTTCTTAATTAGTTGAATTCCCTTTAGAAACAGGTATGGCAGAATCGAAAAAATACGCTCCAAAACAAAAAAAGACTCAATTGTCAGAACATGGACAAATACCACCTCAAGCTGTTGAGTTAGAAGAGGCAGTTTTGGGTGCCATCATGTTGGAGAAAGATGCCATTATAAATGTAGGAGATTTATTGAAAGCGGATAGTTTTTATAAGCCTGCTCATCAGAAAATATATAAGGCTATTATGAGCCTTTCTTCTAAGGAAGAACCGATTGATATTCTTACTGTAACTGAAGAATTGAAACGTCAAGATGATTTGGAAAGTTGTGGTGGCCCATTTTACGTTTCACAATTAACATCAAGAGTTGCAAATGCAGCTCATATCGAGCATCATGCTCGTATTATTGCACAAAAATATATTCAGCGCGAATTAATTCGTGTTTCATCCGAAATTCAGAGTTCAGCTTTCGACGAAAGTATTGATGTGGCAGATTTGTTAGATCAGGCTCAGCAGGATGTTTTTGATATTGCAGAAGGGAATATCAAGAAAGAATCTTCACATATTCGCCCATTGGCCGATGAAGTAATCGATCAAATTATTGCTGCAAGTAAACGTGAAGATGGATTGAGTGGTGTTCCTTCTGGATTTGCTGCACTTGATCGTATCACATCAGGTTGGCAAAAATCCGACCTTGTAATTATAGCAGCTCGTCCTTCTATGGGTAAAACGGCTTTTATTCTATCGATGACTAGGAATATGGCCATTGATCATAAAGCTCCTATTGCTATTTTCTCACTCGAGATGGGTGCCGACCAATTGGTGAAGCGTATGATGTCCAGTGAAACAGAATTGGGATCAGAAAAGTTGAGAAATGGACACCTTGAAGCATTTGAATGGGAGATTCTTCATGATAAAATTAAAGACTTAGTTGAAGCACCGATCTATGTGGATGATACGCCTGGTTTATCTATTTACGAATTGAGATCAAAATGTCGTCGATTGAAGGCTAAACATGATATTAGCTGTATTATAATTGACTACTTACAGCTGATGACAGCAGGTTCTGATATGAAAGGTAATCGTGAGCAGGAGGTATCCTTAATCTCTCGTCAGCTTAAGATTATTGCAAAAGAGTTAAATGTTCCTGTAATAGCACTTTCTCAGTTGAATCGTGGTGTTGAACAACGTACGGGTGATGCAAAAAAACCTATGCTGTCTGACCTTCGTGAATCTGGAGCGATTGAGCAGGATGCCGATATGGTATTGTTTATTCACCGTCCAGAGCGTTATGGATTAACAGAAGATGCAGAAGGTAACTCGTTGATTGGTATTGCCGAAATTATCATTGCTAAGCATCGTAATGGCGCAGTTGGAGAGATTCAGTTACGATTCCGAAATCAGTTAGCTAAATTTATGGATCTAGAGGGTGAGAGTACTGAAGCTTTCGGGGCTGGTAGTCCTGTTGATCAAACTTTTGGTTCTAGTATGAACAAGGAACCTGTTGGATATGATGATCCTAATGCAGGCTTGCATGGAGGAGGAGACTTTGATGATGCCCCACCTTTTTAGATTTAAT
>JADGEF010000105.1:13304-15117 GCA_016744515.1 Marinifilaceae bacterium
GTTCTAGTATGAACAAGGAACCTGTTGGATATGATGATCCTAATGCAGGCTTGCATGGAGGAGGAGACTTTGATGATGCCCCACCTTTTTAGATTTAATCTCTTTGGGTTAAATTCCCCGCCCCTTGGGGCGAAAAAAATAAAAATAATCCATCATGATACCCCGTCTGCTTGCAGCGGGGAGATTCATTTGATAATAAATCACAAACAATTTTATAATCTGCGTTTATGAGTCTTAAAAAGAGAGTTATCTGTTTCTTTATATTTCTGTATGCGCTTCCTACTTTTTCTGCAAGTTTGCTTATCCCAATGGATGATGTACAGAAAAATCATCTTAAATCATATGGTATAGCTTTTTGGGTATTGCAACAGAATAGAGATATTCATTGGTTGTTAAATTACCGTGGAGGTAGTTTTCTTTTGCCATTTAGCCCTGAAATAAAATCGGAGTGTCAAATTCGGGGCGTAAGTTTCGAAGTGCTCAGTGATGCGCAATCAAGACTGGTATTTGAAGAAATTGCGAGTCCTGAAGTTAATATGGATGCTGTTAAGTTACAGAAGCCACCTAAAATGGCTGTTTACTCGCCTAAGGGAAAAAAACCATGGGACGATGCCGTTACACTAGCTTTGTCATATGCCGAAATTCCTTACGAGCTTATTTATGACGACGAAGTAATGAAAGGGGAGTTGTCGAAATACGATTGGTTGCATTTACATCACGAAGATTTTACGGGTCAACATGGAAAATTCTATACTGGGTATCGTAATTTAAAGTGGTATAAGGATGAAGTTAGAGAAAATCTTGAAAGAGCACATCAATACGGATTTTCTAAGGTATCAGAATTGAAACTAGCTGTTAATTTAAAAATTAAAGCTTTTGTAGAGGCTGGTGGATTTCTATTTGCTATGTGTTCAGCAACTGATACATTTGATATTGCCTTATCGGCCGAACATACAGATATTTGTTCTCACGAATTTGATGGAGATCCGATGGACGAAAATGCTCAGGAGAAACTTGATTTTACTAAAACTTTTGCTTTTCAAAATTTTACCTTAGAGACTAATCCATCAGTTTATGAATTTTCGAATATCGATGTCACTCAAACTCGTAAGTTAAGGCAAGATGAAGATTATTTTACTCTTTTCGATTTTTCTGCCAAATGGGATCCAATACCTAGTATGTTGTGTCAGAATCACAATAACATGATTAAGGGATTTATGGGTCAGACTACGGCTTTTAATATTGATTACATTAAGCCTAGTGTGTTAATAATGGGTGAGAATAGAGCAGCTAGAGAAGCTCGGTATATTCATGGAACTTATGGGAAAGGAACATGGACATTTTTTGGAGGACACGATCCTGAAGATTATCAGCATTTGGTTGGAGACCCACCTACCGATTTAAACCTTAAAAAGAATTCATCAGGCTATCGATTGATTTTGAATAATGTATTGTTTCCTGCTGCTAAAAAGAAAAAGAGAAAGACTTGATAATAATGTGATTTGCTAATGCGATGATTAGTTGATGCGCAAAATTATGAGTAGATACGAAATGTAAAAAAACAAAAGACTGAGCCCCCTAAGCTCAGCCTTTTCACATCAATATGTGATTCCCAAATAGACTCAATATATTATTAACCATTTGCAAATTTATCGACCTTAGTAACTTTACTATCCTTTAGAATTGTTTAAGAAACTTTTGGTATCACGAGATGCTTGATATTTGGTTTGCGATCAAATTCGATCTTTACCAGCTTAAATTTAAGCTTTGTTTGCATTAGAGTAGTGTTTAGTTTGTTAATAAATATTAATAG
>JADGEF010000106.1 GCA_016744515.1 Marinifilaceae bacterium
CTTTGGAAGTCATTCGATCACATTCAGCACAAACGCAAGCGCTGTTATCGAAAAATGTTTTAGTTGCTTAAAACACCTATCCTTGTATTTATGTTTTGACTGTTGTTTGCTTCGGCATATTAAATGAACCGTTGTATTTGCGATGGAGCCTTAGCGACTGCGGCAATCTTTCAATAGAAGAGAATTAGCTTACTGCATGTTGGTTCATTTAGTATAAGCTTACCACGTCCTCATTCTTCGTCCTCGCAAAGACAGTTTAGAATTGTCGTGCCCTAATTTATGCTTAGGCGATTATAAATCGCCAACTAATTAAGCCCAGATTATAAATTTGGGCTAGCAGCAAAGCAGGAATAAACCCACACCACATCAGACTGCAATCCAATTACGATATCCTGACAGAGTAGAATACCTGTCAGAGTTTCGTAATGCCTACTTGCTCCACATATTTATAACCAGCAAGTATCAATCCGAGAATCTCCGAATTTAAATACCCATTTTAACTTAACACTACATTTTTCTTGTTGCTAATCTTATTTTTCATAAATTCGACTTTGCTTTAAACTAGAAAAATTTATTTTTATGTCTACAGAAATACTAGAGGGAAAGAAGGAGAAAGTCGATTTGTTAATTCCAATAACAGAGCCCTCTGAACAATTTTCTCAGCATCTTAATGAAAAAGGGAATCATCGAATCTTATTTTCATCACCTTTTGGTACAGGAAAGACTACTTTTCTTAAAGAATTCTTTAAGGGGAAAGAAGAAAAATATAAGGTATTTCACCTTTATCCTGTGAACTATCAAGTTGCAGATAATAAGGATATTTTTGAATTATTAAAGTTTGATATTCTGACTGAATTAATACTATCTATTGATTTTACATCCCCCGAATATGATTTGACAGATAAGTTATCAGCTTCTCAGTATTTTTTAATGAATAATGGTGCCAACTTAGCTTTTGACATACTTAAGGGAATTCCAAAGCTAGGGAAAACTGTAAATTCATTCGAGAAAATAATTAAATTTTGTTCTGGTTTGCATGAATCTTTTAAGCAACCAGAGAATGAAAATTTTTCTATACTAGATGTCTATGCTCAAGGGATTGAATCGAAAGAAGGATCAATTTATGAGATGGATTCAATATCTCATTTTATTTCAGAAGAAATTCAAAAGTTAAATGACGAAAATGATGGAGAAAAGGAAACAGTTCTCATTATCGATGATTTGGATAGAGTTGATCCGAAACACATTTTTAGATTACTTAATGTTTTTTCTGCTCATTTTGATCAAGATTCTCCCATCAATAATAAATTTGGTTTTTCAAAGATTATTATGGTTTGCGATATTGAAAATATCGAAATTATTTATAGAAAAATGTATGGAGAAGAAGTCGATTTTAGTGGTTATATCGATAAGTTTCGATCTGTAGAGACATTTTTATTTGATAATATTAGCAGTTGGATAAGTAAATTAGAAACTATTTCATCAACAATTAGGTTGAATAATTCTTATGATTATAATAGCTCTAGAGCTTTTTATCAGTTTATTATACCTATTGTGATTGACCTACTCAATAATGGACAGTTGAATGCTCGTCAATTATTAAAACTTGATAATTTTCCTGTAACTATATCGGTTCCCAATAAATTGAATTTTAATCAATTTAGATCGATAACTAATAATGAAGTTTATTTAGGGTATCGTATTTTGCTTTTCCTTTATGATGGAAATATTCAAAATTTGGAAACGCATTTAGCAACATTAACCAAGATAGATGAGTGTCGCTTACGTTCAAGTATAGAGAAAGAATCTCTTGAAGAAATGATTGAAATATTAAAATATAGAAGTCCTGGTAGTCCAATTGAAAATCCAGAGACAAGGACAATAGGTGGTCATAATGTGTCATTTAAATTTACGAATAAAAAAGTTTCAATTGAGGACAATCACTTTAACTCAATTCGACCAACTATCAATTTTTACGAGATATGCCAAGAAGCCTTTAATGTTTTTGATGAAGTTATATAAATATTCAAATTTCTTATAGGGCTGAGCCACCCACTCAGCTTTTTTTATTCCCCAAATCTGAGTATTTACCCTCGGTAAAGCACAATTCAGAATCTCAAAAGTGCCTACTCCTGCAGGTTTATTCGCAAACTCGTTAAGAAGGATGAAGGAATCTCTTCCAAAAAAAGACGTTCCTTAATTAAACGTTTTGTTTCTGACACCTTTCTTTTTTGCCTTAATTCATTTATTGCTCTTTATTAAATAAAATACAAATTAGTATTGATTTTGGTGTTTTTATGTCTTAATTTGCAGTTGATCTACAAAATTAAAGGTAAAACGCCATGTTAGTTAATTTTTCAGTACAAAACTTTCGTTCCATTAAGGATAAAGTAACGCTATCATTTGAAGCAGCAAAATCAGACGAGTTAGAGGATTATTATATTTTAGAACCCCAAAAAGGGGTTCGCTTATTAAAGTTAGGCTTGATATACGGCGCCAATGCATCTGGAAAGACGAATGTATTGAAGGCTCTTGATTATTTAAGAAATTTTGTGTTAGAACCAGCAGATAAAAAAACCAAAAAGAACAGTATAATTCCTTTTTTGTTTGATGATAATACCCCTAAGGGACCTTCTATCTTTTCATTAGAATTTTATGAGGAAGAAATTAAGTATTTATATGAACTTGAATTAAATAATGATTGTGTTATAAGGGAAGAGTTGCGAAATTTTGCTCCAAAAAAGGCTATTGTATTTAAGCGTGTAACAAATCAAGAAAAGCAACTATCAACGATTACCTTTGGTGGGAAGATAGATGTTAATAAAAGTCAGAAAACTATACTTGAGGCTAATACTTTATGGAATAATTCGGTTTTAGGTGGTTTCTTAAAAACTAATATCGAATTTGTTGAATTGCAAAATGTAATAAATTGGTTTCGAAAGGTTTTAAAACCTATTGTTGAACCTAAATCAGATTTGTTGGGTTATGTTTCAACTGGTATTGAAAATAACGAAATTAAGAAAGAAACAATATTAGAAGTATTAAAAAAGGCAGATTTTAATATTTCAGATATTATCATTGAAAAAAAAGAGACTGAAGTAACAGAAGACATTATAGATTTTCTCTCAAAATCGACTAATATACCTGGTGATAGGATTGAAGAACTAAAAAAGAAGGGCGTTATTGAAGCGCAAGAATTGTATTTTGAGCATGAATTAGATAGTGGGAAAACTTTTAAGTTGGGGTTTGAATTACAATCAGCAGGAACTCAACGTTATTACCAATTTGGAGGATTGTTAGATTTACTTATTGGTCAGCGATCAATTTTACCAATTGATGAATTTGAGTCTTCCTTACATCCAGACCTTTTAAAGCATTTTCTTTTAAGTTTTTTAGTGAATTCTAAAAAATCACAATTGATAGCCACCACTCATCTTCGTGAATTGTTGATGGAAAAGGATATTTTCAGAAATGACGTAATTTGGTTTACTGAAAAGAAAGAAGATGGGAGTACCGATTTGTTTTCATTAGACGATTTTGATTCTTCGGTAATTCGTAAAGATAGCTCGGTGTATAATGCCTATAAAGTTGGTAAATTAGGTGCTACACCCAACTTAAGTGATTATTATTTAGATATTGATCATGAGTAGAGATATTAATAGGAGAGCACAACGAACTCGAAGAGGGCAAGGAAATAGAACGATATATATTCTTGTCGATGGAGAAACAGAAAAATTGTATCTCGATCAGATGAAGAGTAATGAAAGACTAAAGTCTGTAACAATAAAACCTGATTTAAATAAGAAAAAGACAATTACTCAACAATTTGAGGCGATAAAAGAAGAAGCCAGGCATTACGATCAAGCTATTTGGTTAGTCGATTTTGATACAATCTTAAAACATGAAAGAGAGTTTCGAGGTCGTGGTAAATCTCCATTAATTCAGTTTAATGAGTATAATCAAGAATTAAACGAAATTGAAAATGTTAATGTATTGGTGAATACGCCTTGTTTAGAATTTTGGTATTTATTGCATCTGAAAAATTCAGGTCGTTTTTATGCGTTTTATTCTGATTTCGAAAGAGAGTTGAATGCAATACCAATTTTAGGATACAATAAAAGTAGAAAATATTATATTTCGGGTAGTGGTATATATGCTAGGTTAAAGCCAAACCTTAGTGCAGCTCATGAAAGAGCAAAAGCTTTAGGGCAGTATGATCCTGAAAATCCACAGCAAGCAAAAGCAGAAATTTATCGTTTGTTTGAAATTTTGAATATAGAATTATAAATAGAAAATGACACAAGGCTGAGCCCACCGCTCAGCCTTTTTCTTTCTTAGCTCCTGCAGATTTGTAATCTGCAGGTTTCGGCTTGGGGATTTTTAATCTCTTTGGGTTAAATTCCCCGCCCCTTGGGGCGAAAAAAAATAAAAATAATCCATCATGATACCCCGTCTGCTTGCAGCGGGGAGATTCATTTAACCGCTCAGTCTTTTTCTTTCCCAAACCTCAGTTCACAATCATATTAGCAGCATAAAACCTTGTAAAGCCAGAGGAGGAGCCTCAAAGCTGAGGGGGAATTGTCTTAAAGTGTGGGATAGCCACACCTAAACGCGATATAGTGATCCAAAAGTGCGGGGAATTGCCTCAAACTGCGGGATAGCCACACCTTAACGCGATATAATCGTTCAAAAGTGAGGGGAATCGCTCAAAAGCCGGGGGAATCACTAAAAATGACAGGATGGCAGCGAAAAGCCGAGGGAACTGATCAAAAGCTGGGGGAACTACTCCAAAGTCGGGGGAATCACGCCAAAATGTCATGAAATTGTGGAAGAATGGATTTTTAGCGCAGAAAAAAACGAAAACATGATAAATAACATAAAAAAAACAATGACTAATATTTGATTTTTAGAGAATAGACTTATAATTTCATTATGGCAATTAATAATAATAATTTTAATTCAATTAATGGTAAATTAAGAATAGCAAGTGACTCATTTTGTATTTGTATCAATTTAAGTGGTATAGATTCTGCCTTGTTTGTTGTTTATTTTTACTTTCCATATTATAATTTAACAACAGCTCTTATTTAAGTTGAAAAAAGGGCGTTAAAAAAATCATGTTATGAAAGAAAGCTATTTAAGAGAACAGGAAAAAGGTCGACTATTAATTTTTGGTGTTTCGACCGATGAATCCATTAAAGATCGTATTAAACTGATTTATCCCGCAGAGCGCATAGAAGTGGGGAAGTCGCTTTATGCGAAAAGTAAAGCAGCCTTCGAAGCTCAAAATACTGAACGAATTGAATCGAGTCAGGCAACTCGGGTTTATAATGATTCTTATATAATGCTTCACGATAAGTTGATTCAGATTCGTAAAGTTGGTCGATATTTTTTTAAAAACGATATTGAGTTAAGCACACTTTTGCGTTTAAATAAGGACGTGCCAACTGCATACCCTGAGTGGAAAGCATTGGTCGATGATACTGTAAAAGCTATTATTACACATGAGGCTATTCAGGAAAAACTGACCTTGGTAGCTTTAACACCTGAGGTAATTGCAGCAATGCAAGCAGCTTTAATTACGGTAGATGAATTAAAGCTGAAGGCTGAAAAAGAAGATGGCGAAGCTCAACAAGCTACCACTCATAAACAAGAGTCTTATATCGAGTTTATGGCTTATTGCTCTGATTTGCGTGCCTGTCTCGATTTATTTTACGAGGGCAGCGAGCGCCAAAAGCTTGAAGTTTTGGGAATAGTCGTTAAATAAATAGAACACGAGTTATTTTGAGATGCCACTTGATTATTCGGGTGGCATTTTTCGAATAAAATAAGAGTCAACACTTGCAAAGTGAAATGGAGAAGGGATTTTCAAGCTTATAAGAGAAAGAAGTAAAACTTAGTCGTAATTTATTTAGCTTTGGATTTACTAGCCTTGTAGATTATTAATCGAAGACTTTACAACAATTTTGATATTAATGGTTCGGTAAGGTTTTGCAAATACTTAATAATAAGATTATGCAAGATTGGCTGTGATTTTATAAATATATCGATTATTTACAGTTTGTAAATCAGTCTCATATCTCACGATCTATTGGACATAACAAATGAGTTAAAATGAAAAAAACACTGATCCTATTATCTTTATCAAGCCTTATCTTGTTTGCTTGCAGCCCAACTAAAACAAGCGAGACTGAAGTAATCACTTTAAGCAAGACATCTACAAGTTGGAATAGCACAGCACTTCCAAATTATCCTGATGGACAGCCAGAAGTCACTATTCTGAAAATAATTATCCCTCCAAAAACAAAATTGGAATTACATCAACATCCTGTAATTAATGCGGGTGTTTTATTAAAAGGTGAATTAACTGTTATTAGTGAAACCAATGACACCCTTTATCTTAAGGCTGGCGAGCCCATTGTCGAAATAGTAAACCAATGGCATTACGGTAAAAACGAAGGCTCTATACCTGCCGAGATAATCGTTTTTTACGCAGGAATTAAAGGAATGCCAATCACTATTGGTGAAAATGAAAAGAAATAAAATTGCAAAGGTTTCCGTTGCTAGCCCTTTAAAATCAGGCTGTACACATTGATGATGATTAAAAGGATTTGACTACCTTTATTTTTAGAAAGCAAATCCTTACTAATAAAAAGCGAATGATAGAAGAAATTGTAACGGTTCATGATAAATTTTCAGTAGAGATTAAAATGGGCTATAAAGCCCGTAAAGATCGTAAGGTGAATGAGTTTTCGGTAAAGACTTGGCTGTTTATTCCAAGTAAGCTGGATATTAATTCGTCTACCTATAAAAAAGAGGACTTTTACAATGATTTTAACTCCAATATTCGCCTGATAACACCGCCGTATTCTCTTAAAGAAATAGCTCAAGCTGAGAGCTCTGTTTTTTCCTATTTAAAAGAAGCATTTCAGAAGGTGGCTAATTCCCCAAATTCGAAGAATGAGGCCAACTACGAGTATCATATTCGCATGTTTCATTCCATTTTGAAGTCGGCATTGCGACGAGAAATTCAGCATATTCTGAAAAATGGGATGGATGATGATAGGCGCTTTCTGATTGTGAATTATCTTGAAGATATTAGGACGATTGCTAAGCAGTATCGCAAGTTGCGCCGAATTGTTAGCGTGTCAACCATGCAAAAGGAAATGTTCGATTACTATTTGTTTGGCGACGAGTTTATGAGTAATCAGTTTGAGCAGCACTCTTATTATTTGCATCGCGGTTTAAAGAAAATGCATCCTGACGATTTTGCTAGTAATAAGGAAGATATTTTAAATCTCATTAAAGAAGAGGTTGCATATAAGCGATCGAAAGCTTATTTAGTTGTAGAAAAGGATTCGCAAGATCGAAATCGTTGGTTGGTTCATCGCAGAAGTGTGTTTAATAAATATTTTGAAGGTCAGCTTTTATTAAATTCTCGAACGAAAAAGGAGGGGGTCTTCGTTATGCAATTACTCTATAGCATTGCTGCAGGCATGGCTATGATTATTGGTGCCGGATTAACTTTTTTCTTTCAAAAGAGCTTGGGTGGTTTCACAATTCCCTTATACGTTGCTTTGGTTATTATTTACATGCTAAAGGATAGAATCAAAGATTTGAGTCGCCTTTATTTGGTAGGGAAGATTAATAAGCGCTTTTTCGATCACAAAACGGTAATTCGAGTTAAGGGTGATGAAAAAATTGGTTGGTGTAAGGAGAGTTTCGATTTCGTAAAGGAAGACTCTGTTCCTTTGCGTGTAATGAGGCATCGTAACCGCTCGCGTATTATCGATATTGAAAGTCGTGGAATAGGCGAGAAGATTGTCTTTTATCGCAAATTACTTCGCTTAGATCAGAAGGCTCTGGATAACTCCTATGGTAATTATAACATTACGGGTGTTGTGGATATTATTCGTTTCAACGTGTCTCGCTTTATTCAAAAGATGGATAATCCTGAGATTCCTCTTTATTATTTGGATGATGATGATGAGTTTGAAAAACTATCGGGCGAGAAGGTTTATTTTATAAACATGGTTTTTCGTTTTAAGCTCGATGATGAAACAAGCTACCGTCGTTACAGAATTATCTTCAACCGACGAGGCATTAAGAAGGTTGAGAAGGTTTAGATTGTGTAGAAATAATAAGGTTTATTTGTTTTTGAATGAAGCCTAAAAACTGATACAGCTTGAATTGTAATACCCTGTGAAAATTAAATTAGAGGGTTAATTGAAAATGATATATATAAACCCCTTGTAAATTAAATTACAAGGGGTTTTTTAAACTGATTAATAATTAAGCTAGATTATATCTTCTTTTCAACATATTCTCCATCAAGCATATTTTGATAAGTTGGACTATACTTACAGTTTTCTACCTTCCAGTTTTCTTTGGTAATTGATGGTATTGCATTTTTTAAGCCTGAAAAATCGATAAGGTTTCCGCAGTTACTTATATCAACAGTACCTACTGTGCTTAATAATTCAAATGCATTAAGGTCGAGAATAAGACAACGGTTAGCAGCACCGGCCCAACCTGCTCCTTTTATTTTCAACTCAGTAGTAATTTCGGTTAGTAGGGGTAACTCAATATTCTTTAGTGCCCACATATTGCTAAGATCCAATTTGTCTATTTTCTTAAGATTGGGTGCTCTAAACGATATTAAATCAGTAAGCGATAGTTCGAGTTTCTCAATGTTTTCCAAATTTGGAAATTCTAAGTCTGTTTGTCCAGAAGCAGAGTTTTGTAAGAATGTTCCAATTTCTTTAACTGAACTAACTGATATTTTTGGAAGCTTGTAGTTCGTAATTTTGAATTTGCCAGATATTGTTTCTAGCCCTTTTATTTTGGGAAAATTGGTAGCAAGACTACCTCCATTAAGAGTTAAGGTTTTAATTGTTTGTGGTAATATGAAATCTTCTAAAATATGAGCACTTACTATTTCTACAGTCTCAAGATTAGCAATTGCAGATAAATTTAAGTTGGTGACTTTTTTAATCCCACTAATATCTATTGTTTTGCAAGCTGTTAAATTGCTAATATCTATTGATGTAATAGATGTGGCATAGCCTATTTCCAATTTTTCGCCTATGGTGGCTAATTTTGGAAATGATAATGTTTGAGAAAGAACATGGCTAATAGAAATGACTTTATTAACTTTTATTAGTTCGGGTAGCTTAATATCTTCTATAACTTCAGTACCCCATCCACCTTTAATTTTAAACGAACCTACTTGAGCTAATTTAGGTATGTTTAAACTTTTTAATTTGTCAAGATTAATAAACTCTAATGTATTGTCTACACTGGTAAGTTTACTTAAGTTCATATTAGTTACAACTTTCAATTTGAGTACAGATAAACTTCCTCCTATAGTTTCAAGTTGCGATAAATCAATCTGTTTAGTTGTATAAAGCTTATTAAAAGTAATAGATCCTAGTACCGATTGAAGTTTATTAAAGTTTATACTTGTTAATTTTTCGTTGTTTTTAGATTGAATACAGATATCACCATATACTTTATCTAAAGATGAAAAATTGAGGCTATCTACCGTGTTCGAATTGATATTAATATTATATGCATTTTTCAAGTCTGGGAAAGCAATCGTTTTTACTTTGGCTGTATTAATACAAATTTCACCAACATCAACCAAAGACTCAAAGCTGATATTAAACTCCTGGCTAGGAGCAAAAGGGGTGTTTTTTGTTCCAAAATAGATATTCCCAGCTTTTTTAAGATTAGTAAGTACATTAAAATTCTCTAAATGGCAGGAATCTTTAATTATAATGGTTTTAGAGACCTCAGTAATTTTATTCAGTACTTCTAAATTTTTAACATCGCCAATAATTAAGTTACCATCAATTTTAGTAGCACCTGTACTTGCAAAAGCATCAGCATCTGCCTGAGATAATAATTCAATATCTCCATCATTAACCATTTCTTTTTTAATTATTGAAAAATGGTACGTTTTTTCTTCGTCTTTATTATAAGAGCTTACTATAAATTCAATAGGGTTTTCCCAATCTGTTATTGTTTTAGGATCGGGTGTAATTGTTGATAGTTCAGAAATTGAGTACTCAACAGTTGCATTTGTTAAATCGATATTCTCGGTCATCTCAATATCAACTTTATTATCTGTTATTAAGGCTTTATATACAAGACCATCTACTTTTAATTGAAAAAGGCTGATATAATTATCTTTACCTTCAAATGGCATATCGTCCTTACTACAACTGCAAAAACTTATAATAAGTGCAAATAAGGCTATTATAATTTTATTTTTCATTGTTGTTTTTTTAAAATTTATTGGTAATAAAATAGGGTTTAAGCTTACTGTTATGAGTCAAACAAATAGTGTGTTAATTGCATGACTCATAATCAGTATCTTAATTTACAGCTTATTAAATTTATCTATTGCTGTATTCACCATTAAGCATATTGTCATAATCAGGATTGTACAAACACACTTGAACAGACCAATCATCTTTTGATAATGATCCAATAACATTTTTCAATCCAGTATAATCGTTTAATTTACTAGCATACCTAATATCTACACTTCCTGCGGTAGTTAAAGCTGAAAAAGCATCAAGGTTTTCAATTGTACTTTTTGAAGCTTGCCATTTATTTCTGGCACCATAAAATTTAAATTGTCCTTTTATTGAGCTTAATTTTGGTAAATTAATATTGGTTAGCACACAACATCCTTTCATAGTAAAGTTATTACCAATACGTGTTAAATCTGGTGCTGAGAAATTTGATAAACTTTCAAGGCTACTAATTTCAAAATCCAGACTCGTTTCAACAAGATCTATAAATTTAATAGATTCAATTTCATCAGAATTGCTTAGTTTAAAACTTCCAAGCTTTTTAATTCCTGCAATATTAAGAATTTTGCTACCACATGATTTTATCATAAAAACGCCTTTTACTTCTTCAAGACCATTGAAATTTGGTAAAACAGATACTTTTTTGCCAAAATTAACCGTTAAATCGCCATTAAGTATTGCAGGCATTTTTAATTCTATAAGTTTATTACATGCCAAGAGTTCTAAACTATTTAAGTCTGTCATTTTTGGATTTTCAAACTTTTGAAGACTGTTGGTAGCAGAAAGTTCAATTTCATTACAACTTGTTAATTCAGGAAGCGAAATTGTTTCTACAAATGGTAACAATCGCATTTCAAATTTATCTCCAATAGTATTTAATTTTGGGAATTCAAGTTTTGTTAAAGAAGTATTGTGAATAGTGAGATTTTTGGTTACTGTTTTTAAAGAAGCTAAATCAATTTTAGTTAGATTAACACTGAAATTATTAAAACTTGAGATAAAAATAGAAGCTACCGAACTTAGTTTTGGAGCCGAAAATTCAGTCATCCCATCATTACAATTAATGTTTGCAAGACCATTAACTGTAGTTAATTCGGGTAAGTGAATTTGTGGAATGCTTCTAATATATAACAATTGTAAATCTTGATTAACAGAGGTCAGTTTTGATAGATCTAATTTATTAACTTTCCAGAAATTCTCAATCCACAATGTGCCTCCTACAGAATTTAATTTAGCAAGATTAATATTCCTTAGAGAAATATTGGAATTAATTAAAGTAGGTTTGTTTTTTCTTATTGCTTTTAATACAAAATCTCCACTACAATTCTCGAATGCAGAAATATCTAAAGAGATTAATTTATTTGAATTTATATAAATGTTACCTGCCGAACGAAGTTGTGGTAGAGATAATGATTTTAAGCTATCGGTATTGATAACCAAATTATTGATTTTTTGTAGATTATATAATTCCAATTCTAAAGCTTTGTTTGCTTTAGATGATTTCGATAAGGATCCAAGGTAAAATCCTCCAGCGTATCTTATATTGTTTAATCCTTCGAAATTACAACCTGCACAAGCATCGTTTATTACAATGTTTAGATCAACAGACCTAATTGTTTTAAGTGGAGTAAGATCCTTTATGGTATCATATGCTATACTAGGAACTGTTGTGTAGCCAATAATTAGGTTACCCTTAATTTCATTAATCTCTTTCTTTGCAAATTCATTTACATCAGCCTGTGTTAATAAAACAACATTGTTAGGATCAATTATATCTGTTCTTTTTACAATGTATTTATAGCTTTCAAACTCATTGTTCCATGCATTTACTCTGAAAATTTGTTCTTCATTCCAGTTAGTAATTGTTTTCGGATCAGGTTGAAGACTTGCATTTTCGCTTGTTGTATATTCAATACTGGCAGATGATAAATCAATATTTTGGGCTACACTAATAATGATATCATTTTCAGATATAGAAGCCGGGTATTTTACACCATCTACGGTTAAGGCAAAAGAAGTAATGTGTGCATTATTTCCTTCAAAAGGATTTTCATCATCAGAACAGGCTGTCATTAATATTGCCGATAAAAGAATCAACAAGTATTTAGTTATATGTTTTTTCATTACAAGTCTTTTTTTATTAAGTTAAAATCTGTAACTCCGAATACTTCTGTGGAGTTTTCACCTAGCCATCCAGCCTTAGCATTTACGCCTACTACTACTTTCACAAAATCTATATATTTAAGATCTGCTGGAGTACCGTCATATTTTATAGCATTGCTAATTTTAAAATGATTCGCATTTGGAGCCGCTCCATAATTAATATCTCCTGTTAATCTGTCTGTAGGGCTAAAATTATCTACATAGCCCCAATCAAACTCTCCATTAGCCCAATATCCAGGGGAAGTCTCATGTGTTTTTGATTGTAAACGAGTACCTCGTAGGGTGTAAGTATCGGTTTCTACCCAATTAGGATAATAATAATCTTGATGGTGCCAAGTTCCAAGATAATCTACGCTTCCATTATTGCCCTGATTATCGGTCCATTGTGTAGGCATTCCTGGCGTTTTTGGTTTGTAATAAGTTACAGCATAATCTTTTATTGTTGAGATGTTTTCGGTATCCGATCCTTTCAATTCATACCATGTATCGTTTGGGAATCCATCACCATTTTCATCCTGCATCACCCATACAATACCAGGTTCGGATGATCCTTTAAATGAGTTTCCTTTTATTGCAAGATTATAATCGCCATCATTTTTAACACTGTGATCAAATCCTAATACAATGCTTCCACCAAAGCCACCTAACGAAACATATCCTTTTTGCATCAATCGTCCTTCGGCGTATGTTATAGCTTCTTCCTGTGTATAGACGGTGTAATTTTCGTTTACAAATTGTCCTGGAGCTGGTAGAAATTTATATACTTTATTCCATTTTTTAGAACTTGACGACGACGCCTCTCTTTTGTATGTTCCTTCTGATGAGCATACATTTATGCTTAGAGTTTGAGTTATTTCACCATAATCATTTTTCATTTTAACAGTAACAGCGTGGTTCCCTTCATCACTACTCGAGAAAGCGTACCATGCTTGATCTCCTTTTTGTTTTTCTACCCCGTCTACAGTCCAAATAAATTTGCCACCCAAATCATTATTTATATCAAAAGCCATTAATCTAATTGTTCTTCCAGATGACATATTGTATTCTGTTTGATCAAAAACCCATGAAAAAGGTAAATCTTCAGCATTGCAAACTTTTACAGGAATAGTTGTCTTATCAGAGCCATCTTCATTTGTAGCTGTAATTATTAGATTAAAATTACCTACTTCAGACGACGAAAAAGTGTAATCTTTTGTTGTTGCTTTTTCATTACCATTTACCGTCCACGAATAGTTTACTTCTTCGCTGTTTTCAACATTAGGAATTAAGTTTAAATTCGATCCCTTAATAATTGTAAAGCCAGTTTCCGGAACATTAATAGAAATTTTGGGTGGTAACAAATCCTTAATGGAAATTTTCATTTCCAAAAAAGCTGATCCTACGTTATTTACTACATCCAGATTTAAAAACTTGTCTCCAATCTCTGTTGCTGTGTACTCTAATTCAGGAGAAGTACAAATGATTTTTCCATCCATTTTCCATGCATATACAGCATCATCAGCAAATCCGTAAATAGGCGAAATTTTTAAAACTTTCCCTATTTTAACATTAAAAGCCACATCAGAGTCTTTAAAATTAATTGTAGGTTTTTGTTGTTCTATGTCATCATCAGAACATGAAGGCAAAATGAGTATTAAACTAATTAGTAGTATTAATACCCCATTAAAATTTATTTTTTTCATTTTAAAAAAACTTTAATTGTTAATTAACTTTTTGTGAGTGTATACAATGTGAGCTGGAATATCTCCAGTAATTACGGACCATTTTCTTGTTCCATCCTTGTTAAAACAATGAAGCGTTCCTGGTGTTACATAATCTTTAGCATCTGTAACAAGAAATTCACCATTTTCAGGATTTATACTTAGCCCATATGGTATTTTAATTTTCCTGTCAGTACCATCCGTTATAAAATGTCTTGTTACTACTCGTTTGGTTTTAACATTCATAATAGCGTAAGTAATTGTATTGCTATTAGATAAATAACTCCATTCTGTGCTATATATGTAGAGTGAATCACCACTTAGAGTCATGTTACTGTTGGGCATAAGTTTAAATTCGTCGGTAACCTTATCTGTTTTAGAATCGATAACAAAGGTTTTTGAAGGTGCTCCATAATAATCGCCTCGAGATGACACCCATATATTACCATAATGATCAAGTTCCATACGGTGTAGATTGATTCCAACCTCTATTTTTTTTATTTCTTTAAAATCAATCAAATCAATTACTGAAACGGTGCTGTCGTAGTTTGGAACTCTATAGCCACCAGAATTTGCTACATACAATTTATTTCCAACAATTACCATTTCTTCAGGTTGGTAACCAACAACACATGTGTCTAAAACTTCTAAGTTGACAGTATCCATTTTGGCAACATAACCCAAACGTGCATTAGGATCTATTTTTACCGGACCAGCATAAGAACTGACGTAAGCATATTTATCCTTGAAAACAATATATCTGCAATTGGGGATTGAAACCGTTTCTATATGCTTAACAGTTCTAACATTCATGACTTCCACAAAATGTGAACAATTGATTATAGCATATAGTTTATCCCCATATATTTGAATATCATTACC
>JADGEF010000107.1 GCA_016744515.1 Marinifilaceae bacterium
TAATCAGATTTGTTACTTTTGTCAAGCATTGGCCCCATAGTTCAAGGGATAGAACAAGTGTTTCCTAAACACTAGATACAGGTTCGAGTCCTGTTGGGGCTACAAAGAAATCCTCTTAGTAATCTGATAGGCAGATCATTGAGAGGTTTTTTTGTTTTTATTGTTTAAACAATGTTAAAACAATTTTGATTTTTTTTTCAACACGACCATATTATATATAGGGTATGATGAAAGAAAAGATTAAAAAAATAGAAAAGCAAAGATTGGAGTTAAGACGAGAACTACCAGATACCCTTGATCAAGATAAGAGAAGAGAAAAAATATTAAAGATCAATATAATGGATTGTCAATTGAAACTTTATAAGTTCAACCAGAACCATTTAAAGAGTTAGATAAACATTTTGAATAGTTTCTTTTCTTAATCCTAAATAACAACGAGTGTTAGCTATATTGCTATGGTTCAGGACAGAAGAGAGTAAAACCAGACTTGCTTCGCTTTGATTATTATTATCATATACTCTACGAGCAAAAGATTTTCTTAACGAATGGGAACTAATTTGTAATTTCTTTGAATTAAATATTTGCTTTAAAATAACGTTAATGGATTGTGTTTTATAAACAGTTCCTTTTTGACTAACAAAAATAAAATCATCAGCATTAACCTTTATGCCCTGACTATCCAACATTGATAACAATTTAGAATAAGCACTTAAAACATTAGTATTCAAAGTAAGTTCCCTCTTTTTACCTGTTTTCTTTTCAGTTAAAACCAGCTTGTCGCCTTGTAAATCTTTGTGTTTAAGATTTAATACATCGCTAATACGAAGTCCTACATTTATGCTGAAAACGATATAATACGCAATTATACATTTTTTAGGATCATTAAGTAATTTTTTACCCGTATTCAAAGCTAAATCAAATCCTATGTAATCACTTGCTATATTCATCCTGTTTGTTTTAAATGATATTCAAAAATAGCAATAATAATCTTCAATAACCAGGGTTGTGAGACATTATTGAAGATTATTTAAAAGAGTAAGACAATAGTGTTTGTGTAAATATCAAGTAGTCAGAGTGATAGTGAATAAATCTTCAATAATGATATTATTGAAGATTACTCATTTAGTATCACGTGGTTCGATATTACAACAAAAAAGTGCATCTTAACAATAATTTAAGTAAAGTTTGTTTCTGATTCTGATATTCATAAATTTGATTGGCTTTTAGATTTGATTACAAAAGCTTAAAGAAATAGATTGTAGCAAATCTGTCCAACACACACCTTATGTGGAAATATATGACAGGTTTTGTAAACACATAAATAAGTTAGCGTGCATTATAAACAGACAACTAATACTTGAAATTATTTATTGAAACATTCACTATATGGATTATGATGACTATAATGAATATAGCTCAATAAAAGATTGGGCGAAAATTACAAAGACTAATCAACCTATTCACGCAAGTGTGGCTACTAAAAAAGACGGCCCATTCTATTGTGCTGACACTTATGAGGAATTAATAGTACGAAAATGTGTGGACAAAAGAGATCATTTTGCATATAAAGGTAGATTAAGTCCAGTCTATTCAAGTAATGAATCTAAATTGCATTTTGAATGTAAGCATGAAATTTGTAATGCCCTAAAAGAAAAATATCCACAAGGAAAGTGGGATGTAGAAAGAACTATAGTCGGAAATAAGGATAGGAAACTTGGAAAATTAGTTCCAGATATTAGTGGAAGGATAAATGACAAGCCCATCGCTATTGAAATACAGGTTAGTTCTATGACTTTACCTAAAATAATAAAACGAGTTGAAGGTTATTATGCCAGAGGTGTTAGTATATTATGGGTTGTTCCTTTAAAAGAAGATTTAGGGAACGAGAACTTTAGACCACGACAATATGAAAGATTTCTTCACTCGCTGTATTACGGTAAAATTTTCTATTGGCAAAAAGGTGACGGGTTAAACTTAACTCCTGTTCATTTTGATAGCGCTGATAGATATATTGAAGAAGCACATTGGTTTGACGAGGATGGTTCTGAAAGAACTGAAGGTGGTTATTATAAAACTTATCAGACAATTTTTAAACCGAATTATGCTGAAAATGTAGATCTAAGTAAATTCATATCTCATGAAAGAGAAGAGTTTGTGCCTGATAATGAAAATAAAACGATACCTAAATGTTTGATCTTTAAAGATAAAATTGAGGTGTGGTGGAAAGATAAAAATAACGACACGCTAACAAAAGCTTAATGTCATACGGGATCAGAGGTGTTCTAGCAGCAGTTCTCTGAATTTAAAATAGAATAATTTAAGCCATAAATAAGTTAGAAACATTATAACAATACCATAAATAAACAATAGCCCCTCTAACATCCCATTAGAGGGTTTTCTATTCCATCTAATACCATTAGCATCATCATATTTAAACTGCTTAAAATAGATTATAAGCTTAATGTCGTGATATGTTTAAGGTCATTATTATTGTATGGTAATACCACATCAGTCGGTCTTATTTTTATCGTTCATTTTTTTTCAAAAATACTGGGTGAAATAAATACAAAAATACTTCTCTTCTTGTGTCAGCACGATGTTAGAGAACCCACAATACGTAGGCAGTGTAATTATGTATAAAGATATATTCTATCCTAATAGTATTTAAGGATGTTTTAAGAGCGTTAAATATGTCATTTAGTAGATTGTGTTAATGATACTTTAATGCTCTTAAAAGCGATTCAAACGCTTCATAATAACTATTATTACACATTGTTTTAAGTGATAAAATGTAGGGTTTCTAATTAACTGAATTATAGTACGTTAAAAAAAAGAGGCAAGATTATGATATACATATAATCACTATTACATACTATTATATTTTATTCTTTTTGTTCTTTTCTTTATACTTCAATACTATGCGCCTTTGCGCCCTGTTTTTATCGATTCTATTTCTATTCTAAACTCGCTCGGGTGAAACCTACGAGCGTAAGCGTAGAAATGGTTAATTATCTATTTCTATAATCATCTTCCTTATTTTGTTAGCACTATATAAACTCCTTCATTCTTTTTTCATTTTTTTTCAAACTTATCTCTTTTCCCATACTACATAACATATGATTCAATAATCATTTATAGTTGGGCTTTTATTTAGCCCCTTCTTATATCGTATCGCTAGGAAATAAAAAAGATTATGGATTGAATGTTAAACTAAAAAAAAATATGAAAAACAAAATGAAGAAATTGAAAACACAAGAAAAGAACATTAAAAATAATAGAGTTTGTTTTAACCGAGGTAATACGTCCATAGAGCAAGATTTTATAACAAAATTAAATAGTATCATTTGTATTAATTATAGCCAAATGTGCAAAAAGTTCATTGCTGATGGTAAATTAGATGATTATGATATTATAATTAGTAAAGAAGAAGTTGAAGCAACGCTACATGCTTGGAAGGGGTATGATAATATTTTTCAGAATATGGATAGTGAAATAGAACTATGTAATTGTAATGATCAATGTTTATTAAATGTTAAAGATTATTATATCACCCGAGCTGACATGCTTTATTATAATGATATATTTGATCTATATGATATTTACGAAATTGAATTAAATACCATTAAAATCGTTAATGGTGATTATCACATTTCACTATCAATAATTTCCTTTAATAATATTTTGTATTAGGGTATAATGGTTTTGATGAATAAAACAATTATTGCTAACTATGCATGAGTGCTTTACTATGTGTATGTAGTAAAGCATTTGCGATGGTATCAAGATATAATTATTCAATTAGTAATTGAATATTTTGTAATTCATTATACCCATACTCTACGAATATATTGCAAAATGAAACAGGTCATCCATTTGGATGACCTGTTTCATTTTGCAAATTAAGTGAGATCCTGATATATTATTTATTTAAATTATCATCGATTATATAAATCACTGATTTTACTTATTAAGAACTTCTGTAATTGAACATTTTTTAAAAGTCATCTTTTTATTAATTTGAGAATCACGAAAATCAATTCCGTTTAATTTCCCCCGGAATGAAATAATATTGTTAAAGTTAATCTTAGGATCATCTAACGAATATGGATTTGTCAATTTTGCTAATTTTAATTTACTCTTATCAGATGCATTTAAGTTCTTTAAATTATAATCAACCTTTGCACTTCCATACTCTGCTGACAATGCAGAATTATATGATATTTTTTTATTGAATAGAGTGTAAAAACGCCTAATAATAGGAAGACCATATAAATCGTTTTCTGATTTAGAAACATTTGCATATATCATATTATTATCCACCGAATACGGAATTGCATTATAGGAGTCTTCACCTAAACATAAATTTAATACATTGAAATAAATACCATTATATTTCTCCCAAAAAACATTAGGGTTTTCCACACAAATATTTGTTAAATCAAAGGATCTAAATTCTAAAATTTGAAGTTGTTTTAACTCATCAGACATTGCAATCTTCCATTCTTCTTTATCTAAAATCAAAGTCAGAAAATTCTTGTAATTATCAATCTTATAATTAACAATCGCAGTATCACCAACCATAGGTTTTGGAGATACAATGACTTCCATTATTTCTAACTTACCTTTATTGATGTTCCGAGTAAATGCTTCAATCTCATTTAATCTATCGACTTCTTCAATCGCACTTGGTTGACAAAGTTTTTTCGCATTTTCAATATCATTTATTATTATTTTACCATAATAATCTGATACAATTTGTTCAGGTGGTGGTGGCGGTGTAGCACATGATGAAAAAAATAATACTACAATAAATAAACAAAGTGAATTTCTCATAAGTTTAATGGTTAGTTTTTTAAACAAGATTAATAATTGTATTGTTCTTTCCAATTTTTCATACAATCAGGACAACAAAAATATCTATTGTGTCCCATTATTGCCGAATTCCCAATATGTGGCCCTTTTTGTGCTTTAATAACATCCATAGATGAACCACAATAATCACATTTTTTGCCAGAATTTCCTTTTCCAGGCTTGCTTCCACTTCCCAATAATCCCATTATACTATCTTTTTTGATTTTATGCTTACTCTATTTGTTGGATTTTCAGCACACTCCAATTATTGATCAAATATAATAAATATACTTTAAAGGGGTAATATATTATCCCTTTTGTGTTTTATATTCATTTCATATTAGCAAAATGGATGAACATGAAATACAAGCATATATTGAAGAATTAGGAAATCGATTATTAGAGATTAGAAAAGGTAAAGGAATAAGTCAGCAGGAATTATCTTATCTCTCTGGAATTGAGAAACCTTATATCAGAAAAATTGAAAAAGGCAGAACAAACCCAACTGTAAAAACACTTCTCAAATTATCATCTGCTTTAAAAATATCACTCAACATATTTTTCAAATAATCCCTTTTTCACATTCTTTACTTATCTTCAAAACCACAACGACCCGATAACCAAACCCTAAGAAGTGTTTGCGTGAGAGCATTTTGAATTTCTTTCTTATGTTACAGTTCTTATAATTAGTAGGTTATAAGTGTAAGATCCAAATATCAAACTACTTGTTTTTTTGTTTAGGAAAATCACCAAATATAGTTTTACCTCCTGTTATTTTCGTTTTATGTATAAGTTTGGTGTTTTTTGTTTTTTTCAAGTGTTCAATCATATTATTTCCTATTTCATCAAATAATCTATCATTTTCACGATCAATAAAATCAGTTGATAAAGTTTTAATATATGCTTGTGTTTGGTTAAGGTTTCTATGTCCTAATGATTTGCTAATTGTGTGAATGTCAAAGCCTAATGATATTGCTATACTTGTATATGTATGACGTGATAGGTGTGAGGTAATATTAGTTGTGATTGATTGACCATCGCTAGTATACACTTTCTTATTTATCAATTTTAGATTTTTATTGTAATTTGCTGTTGCTGATAGTAATACACGATAAAATAATGATTTGTTATTTGTTTTTTCGCTTTCTATTATTTGCTTTTTTTGACTATCATTCAATAAATCAAAAATGTATTGATCTTTATATTCACCGTTCGTGGATAAGTGATTTATTATTTGTTCTAACTTGTCATATTCTTTAATATCGTAATTGAAACTGAATTGATTGAAATTATTATAATATTCTCTGTTTTTTAATTTATTTGCGATGAAAGTTCTATCCTTATCATCTAATGAGTAGAACATTTCTTTATCTTCATAATGCTTGAAGACTGTAAAGTATCTTATTTTAAAAATAGTAGGAATGAATAAGCGTAAAATATATAAAATCTTGTGATTTATAGGGATTGAAACCTCTTTACCAGTTTTACGCATCGTATATTTAATAGAATTGGCATTAATGTTAGACCATTTTAAAAATAGTAAGTCACTAATCCTTATACCTCGCATATAAATTGAAAAAAGGAAGATGTTTTTTGCCTGAAATAATTTATAACATTGTTCTGGTGTCATTTGTTCAATTACTTCATATTGAAATGTATTGAATACCTCTAATGATACTACTTCATCAAGCGTTAATGATTTGTTATTTGCTGTTTTCGTTGGGTTGTCAAAGTTTGTGAAAGGGTCAAAAGTTGGAATGAATCGTTTATTCCTAATCGCTTGATGATAAATATGTTTTATTTTCTTAAAATAACTATTTTGTGTATTCGCTACTAACTCTTTACCGTCCCAGAAGGCTTTTAAATCGGTTAAAAAGAAATCATTTATTTCATTAAATAAAAGATCTTCTTTGTTATAGCATTCTTTAAGAAATGTAAGAAGGTGGTTTTTGACTGTTTTATGTTTTCGTAAATCACCAATTCTCTTACTTTTTTCTAATATACCAATGTGATAATCAAATAAATCTAAAAATGATATTTCATTTTTAATATTGATTTTTGACTGAATTGGTGTCTGTTGTTCAATTACAGAACTTAATTTCGTTTCAATTAAGTTATTAACCTCTTTGTGATCGGGGTAATTTTCTCTTACTCGTTTTGTCCTTTTGTTCCAATATCTTTCTAAAATAGAATAATCAACATTTTTGTATTTCGATTTTCTGTTTTGCGTTATTCTAATTTTAATCGGTCGTTTTCCATCTTTATTTTCTTTTGACCATAAACAAGCATCTATTTTTTTCATATTAGTATCTGTTGTTAAAACATTATTAAAACAATTTTAACTAAATTTTGATTTATATCAAAATGAATAATTGTAATGTGCTAATAATTAGTATGAAGGAGACTCTTGTTTTATATATGTTAGTCCTGTTGGGGCTGCTCTGAATATATTGAGAGTGATTCTTAATAATGATTTAAAACACTGAGCCTTAAATAGTTGAAAGACTATCCAAGGCTTTTTTTGTGCCTTTACGCTTCTTGCATGAACGTTCATGATGCGTAAATGAAAGTAAAATATTGTATATTTGTAAAGTGTTAGAGGTTCAAAACAGGGGTCTCTTAACAAAGTGGTACAAATCGGGGTACACATTTACGAAACATAAATACAAAACATGAACTTAAATTTTCAAATACGAAATAATACTATTGTAGCAAGAATTAAACAGTTTGATGTTGAAGTACAGGTAAGTACAGGGGTTAAGCTGAAAAAAGAATATTGGAACATTAGCACCCAACAAATTAAAAATATTACAAGTATTGTCAATAGAGTTGATATTAACCGCTATTTATTAGAGAGTAAAGAACGTTTTCAACGATTTTATTTAAATAATCAACCTCGTACAAAGGATGAATTAAGAGAGTTAATAAAAAGATCTTTGTCAGATGAAAAAGCAAGCATAATCGATCTATTAAGTTTTGCGAAGTCTTTTTCTGATCTCCAGAGTAAAAAGATTAACCCTAAAACGGGTAAACCTCTTGCTAAATCGACACTAAGTAAGTTTAGATTACTACATGAACATTTAAGAGATTTTAAAAACGACCAAGGTAAGTCCCTTGATTTTGATAATATCGATCTTGATTTTTATTATAATTTTCTCGCTTTTCTAAAAGAGAAACACCAGTATAGCCCTAATACATTAGGTAAATACATTCAAGCATTAAAAACCCTATTGAATGAAGCCACTGCGCAAAAATTAACTGATAATACTGGTTTTAAGAGTAGTCACTTTAAAAGAATATCGGTGGAAGCTGAAAATATATATTTGACTGACTTAGAAGTTAGATCTATTCTAGCTGTTGATTTGTCAAATAAACCCCATTTAGATAGATCTAGAGACGTTTTTATTGTTGGGTGTTACACTGGTTTACGATATCAAGATATAATAAGTCTTAACCGTGGTAGTTTATCGGGTAACTATCTAAATACTGTTCAAGCAAAAACAGGTGATCGGGTTACAATCCCCATATTACCCCAAGTCTTAAGAATACTTGAAAAATACGATTACCAGTTTAAAAGCAATGCAAAAATTAATGTGCAATTAAAAGAGATTTGCAAGATTGCTAAAATAGATCAAGTTATTAGACAAAAATCCTACGTTAAAGGCGTGTTGGTTGATAAGGCTTATAAAAAGTATGAGTTAGTCAGTTCTCATGCTGCACGGCGTTCCTTTGCTACAAATAGCTATCAAAAAGGAATCCCTACGGCTACTATAGTGAAGATAACAGGACACCGTACAGAAAAGAGTTTTTACAAATATATCAAGCTAGACAATAAAGAACATGCAGACATTTTGCTTAAAGCATGGCAATCTGAATGTCTATAAAGTAAGTTATCTAAATTAAAACTAGCTTTTATAAAGTTGTGTTAGAGTATTACTATCAGCAAGTTCAAAAGATTCTAGACCTACGAAAAGGTTATTGGTAATACTATTAAGTTCTAAATTTATTTCAGAGTAGAGTTTAATCTTATTAGTAATGTCAAAGTTTGATTTTCCCCCGATAACTGCTTCTTCTAATATAGATGTGTATAATTTATTTTTATCAGAATCAAGTTCTAAAACTTTATTGTAAATAGTTTTAAACTCATCGCTTTCAAAGGACTTTAGACTCTTCTTGTCTTCTGTGTTGTTGCTTTCTTGTAATCTTTTGATAGTTTCTTTTAACGAGAATACTAGAAAACGATTTGAATTGTCTAAGGCTACTACAACTTTTAAAATATCAATATTTAGAGTATTTGTTGTTGATTGTTTTCCAAACATTAACCAATCGATAGAAGTATCATATTTCTCATTAATAGCCTGTAGAAATTTCTGATTTAGACTATTTCTACCCATTTCAAGCCCTGCAATATACGAAGCTGAAACTCCTAAAGTGCTTGCAAATTCAATTTGAGAAACTTTATTCTTATTTCTTACTTCCTTAACTCGTTCAATAATAGTTGTTTCCATAATTAATTGACATTTGGTAAAGTAAAAGTGTTTAATACGCATTGAAAAACACTTCAGAATACTTACATTTACGGTGTGTTGCACAGTTTAAATGAAATAATAATTGTTTTAGTTGTTATTTGAAACTGTAAACATGTACAAACATACACAAAAATACACACAGATGAAAGTAACAATTGAAAGCCCGTATTTGAATACAACCGAAACAATGAATTATTTGAAGATATGTAGAAAAACTCTTCATAACTGGATTGGTCAAGGTATAATAACAGCTTATAAAATTGGCAATACAAATCGTTTTAAACGTACTGAACTAGATGCTGCCTTACGTCCCATAAAGCCAATCATGTAAAACTGTCTGTATTGCCTTAAAATATAGGTGATACAGAATAATGCACGCAGCAAATCAGGGTACGTTTGCCGCACTTTTCAAAGAGTGGAATTGTTTGATTTTTTTCGAATTGAACAAGTGAAAACGCAGATATATAGGGTACGCATGCCGCATTATTTCTTTATAAAAATTTACATTCTCTCACCGTTGATCGACTACATTAACATACATCTATCTGATTTTGATTTTAAACTTTGGCAATCTGATTCACGTTTACAGTTTCAGTTCAAAATTGCTGATGAGTTAGACAAGTACGACAATGTAATCCAGACTAGTAGCGAGGTAGCACAATACAAAGGTTTAGATTTTATTCACACATTATCGGGACAATGTTTTGTAAAAGGCTCAATACATAGATTTTTCAATAATGGCGGCAATAATAGTAATCGCTTTACATTCTCAAATTTTATTGAAGCCGTGGAAGAGCTAGAAGATTTCGGAGTTATACCGGATAAAGCGATTCTTAGAAGTTTTGAATTTGGCTTAAATCTCTCTATTTCAGAAAAGAAACTAACTGCTAAAAGTTTCTATAATTCAATTATTTACCGATCTGGTGAAATTGAAAAATGTATGAGTGATGATGGAAACAGCTTGATAGGTAAACAATTTGTTACTGAGGATACCACAATTAAGAGCTACGATAAAAAACAACAAGCCAAGCTAGAAAGCACAAACGAGATTGTTAGGTATGAGTTAAGATTCAGACGTATGCGATTGATCAAACGATTTGGAATCACAAGCCTTAAAGACCTTACAGACAAAAACAAGCTTATTGAGTTGTTTGACAAGAAACTATTAAAATCAGTTTCAGAAAGTATTTATTTAGATTGGAAAGCCCTACCAAACACCAACAAACTACCTGATTATCAAAAGAAAAAGTTTTTAAACTGGCGAAATCCTAAGTGGTGGAGAGAACAAAATATGACTAGAAAAGTCAGAAATAAAAATAAAATCAGCTTTGAAACACTAATTAAAAAGCATGCAAAATACGACATAAAAGAGATACTTAAACAAAAGCTAATCAATGAGTTCTCAAATGTTATAGAATCCTCAAATTTTCCACCAGATAATAACACGCAGAAAAAACAGGGTACACTTGCCGCATGTATTGTTAGCGGCAACCGTGTCGAGGAAGCGACCACGGTTAAAAAGAAATACTGCTTGACATGTGGAAAAGAAATAAAAGGGAATAAAAAATCAAAATACTGTAACGATCAGCGAAAATGTAGAGATAAAGCCTATAACCAGAAAGTATCAGAGAGTAGAAAAGCTAAGAGAAGTAAAAAGGAAAAAGAAATATTACACCTGATTAAAGATTTAGGAAATGAATTCAACTTGATTAGAACCACTAACCCAAACAGAAAAAAGATTAAAGGTGTTCTAAATCGAAAAACATCGATCATAGCAACTATAGGAGGCAAGAAAAAATATTACCATGGAGCCGATGCTCGTTTCTTCCTTAGTGAATTTGATAAAAGACTTACCCAAAACCTACTAAATACAACAAACAATGAATAATGCCAGAAAAATTAACAGTGTAACAAGGAAAATAGAGCTTACAACAAAAGAGATTAATGAAGCCCGAATAGCTATGTGTTTAGCTAAAACCGCAATTCTAGAACAATCATATGAAACCGTTAAGAACATTACAGAAAAAGATCGATACCAGCTTTCAAATGATTTATTTGAAGTGACTGAGGAAAAGAACAACGCCTATATTTTCATTCTGGAAAGTGGTAACATGGAAGCTTTTAAAAACTACTGTAACAATGGTTCCGTAAAAGTTAGTCAAGATAAGCCAATATTAAGAATTGTATAAAGCTGAATATGGAATATAAAACAATGAGTAGGGCAGAACTTGCAGACGTATTAGACATTAGTCCAAATACACTAAGGCGAAGAATGAAAAAGAAATTATCCTCTGAATTTTTAGAAGAAATCAAAGGAGGCGTTCTCTTGCCAAATCACGTTAAATACATTTACGAGAACCTATCAGGAGAAAACAGTAGATGGGCAAAAATTTAGAAATAGAGTACGGCTTACACTGAACACTAAAAAAATAGTGGTGCAAATAAAGTACACTTTTTGCGCACTATGTTAATACTGGTGCAATAAGTATATAAAACATATGCAAAACGCACCATAATTAAGAAACCATTTAAAACAGACCGAACATGAGAGTTTACGGATACTTAAGAGCATCGACCGACGAACAAGATGCTAATAGAGCAAAAAACACATTAATTGACTTTGCAGAAAATTTAGACATTCGTGTTTCAGCTTGGTTTGTAGAAAATGATTCAGGCGCAAAATTGAACAGACCCGAACTATTCAGATTGTTAGAATTTGCGGAAGAGGGTGACGTGATACTATTAGAACAAGTCGATAGAATTACTAGATTGTCTGAAAAAGACTGGCAAAAATTAAAAAATGTCATAATTGGGAATAAGTTAAAAATTGTATCGATGGATTTACCAACCAGTCATACATTCGCAAAATCGACCGATGAATTTCAAACTAGAATACTTGATGCGATTAACTCTATGATGTTAGACATACTAGCGGCTACAGCTCGAAAGGATTATGTGGATAGGAGACGTAGACAGTCAGAGGGTGTGAAAAAAGCAAAATCACTAGGAAAATACAAAGGTCGCCCCGAAGACATCAAACTACAAGACAAGATTAAAAGCTTGCTTGCTGATGATAAAAGCTATAATCACATTCAGAATATGCTGGGCTGTTCACGACACACTATTTCTAAAGTAAACAAGAGAATTAAAGAAGAGCGTTTAGAATCAGAAAGCAATTAAAAGCAATGTCTAAAAACTAAAAAACCTTGGTTTAGGTTCTGGGAATTTGGAATCAGAAGAAAAATAACTAACTCTTGATAAGTTTAATAATCTTGATGTTTTCGAAGAAAGTTTTGTTCTATTCTTGTCCGATAGCCTTATTAAGAAATTGGAAAGTAAGTTTAGTTTGTAAACCTAATTTAATTAGTTTTGTAAAAAACAGTAGAGTATGAATAGATTAAAAATTATTAGGTCTAGATATTTAGACATATACCGCAAAAAACAACCCATAACTTTATTGAAGCATTTCAATAAATTAAAGGAGCGACCAGCTAGCATAAAATCTTTTGGTTATTGGGCTGCATACTCTTCTGTTTACTCCTCAATGATAGAGGGCAACAATATTGATTTTGATACATATTTGAAGTTCACAGCATCAGGAATGAATACAAACAGTAAATCAATGCGAGAGATTGAAAACTTAAAAGATTCCTATGAATATGCTCATAAACACACTTTTAATAAGAAAAATATTTTTGAAGCTCATCGAATTTTATCTAAAACGCTAGTTGATGATAAATATAGAGGAACTACAAGAAATAAGGAGGTTTATATTTTTGGTGACGGTCAGTTAGTTTATACAGGAGCTAAACCTAATATTGTTGATGATGAAATGGAAAAATTATTTTCAGACATAGCAATATTGAGAAAGCGAGAAATGAGCATGACAGAAGTATTTTATTATGCTTCTATGATTCATTTAACCTTAGTTAAAATTCATCCTTTCGCCGATGGTAACGGACGTATTTCTCGTTTAGTTGAAAAATGGTTTTTAGCTGAAAAATTAGGCGAAAACTCATGGTTTATAGCTTCGGAAAAATTGTATCGTACTCGAATAAGGTCATATTATAAGAATGTTGACTTAGGTGTGGATTACGAAACCAATAATTTTGATTTATGTATTCCGTTTTTAAAAATGCTTCCTATGTCTTTACGTATTAAATAGCTACATGTGCAAAAAAAAGAGGAAGCTAAAAAAAACTTCCTCTTTTGTTTTTATGGGTTTGCTGTTCTGTAATCTAGTAATTCGTCAAAAGTTAAAAGAGCATTTGGAATTTGAAAATAATAAAAGCATTGCCTAAGAATTATATAGGAAATGAGAATTTTAAAATTTGAGCAATTAAGACTGGTTTTTCAAGCGTTCTTAAATCTCATGAATCACAGATGTGAAAACCTAGTTTATTCCCCCCTTTTGAAAAACACCTTTAATCCCCTATAAAGCCCATTTAATAGGCTTTTTCTTTTGATATAGCAGTCCTTTCTATGTTTTGTTATAGCGAACATCTGAAATACTAAAAACTAGGTTTCGGGCTTTAAAGACGGTTTTTTTCAAATATTCTTAAATCTCATGAATCACAGATGTGAAAACCTAGTTTATTCCCCCCTTTTGAAAAACACCTTTAATCCCCTATAAAGCCCATTCAATAGGCTTTTTCTTTTGATATAAGCAGTCCTTTCTATGTTTTGTTATAGCGAACATCTGAAATACTAAAAATTAGGATTTAGGCTTTAAAAGACTGGGGTTTTGAAATGTGCTTGAATTGTAGAAATCATAGATATAAAAACTTAGTTTATTCCCCTCTTTTTAAAAACACCTTTAATCCCCTGTGAAGCCCATTCAATAGGCTTTTTTATTTTGTAAACAGGGTTTTTCAAATGTTCTTACGTTTTATGGATTGCCGATTTAAGAGAGTGATCTCTTCTTTATTGGCATGTTTACGACTGACTTATTGGAAAATTTTTCTACTTTTACATCGAAGCCATTAACATTGTTGCGCTTCTGGCAATTGAAGCCAGAGCTTCCAAAATGTTTAATGGCTTTTGTTATATTCTAAAATAACGACAATTTTTACTGTTTCCTGTTTATCAATGCTGAAAACTGGTTTCGGGCTTTTAAAACGTTTTTTGTATTTAGTCTTAAATCACATGAATTACGGATATTGAAACCTAGTTTATTCCCCCCTTTTGAAAAACACCTTTAATCCCCTATAAAGCCCATTCAATAGGCTTTTTCTTTTGATATAAGCAGTCCTTTCTATGTTTTGTTATAGCGAACATCTGAGATACTAAAAACTAGGATTCAGGCTTTAAAAGACTGGGTTTTTGAAATGTGTTTGAATCGTACAAATCATAGATATAAAAACCCAGTTTATTCCCCCCTTTTGAAAAACACCTTTAATCCCCTATAAAGCCCATTCAATAGGCTTTTTCTTTTGATATAAGCAGTCCTTTCTATGTTTTGTTATAGCGAACATCTGAAATACTAAAAACTAGGATTTAGGCTTTAAAAGACTGGGGTTTTGAAATGTGCTTGAATTGTAGAAATCATAGACTCAAGTTTCGCACCCAATAATTAGTGCATTATAGAAGTAAAAAAAATAGCATGCAACCACGGCAAGCCCTGATTTTGTTGTATCTTTAGGTTACTAC
>JADGEF010000218.1 GCA_016744515.1 Marinifilaceae bacterium
CCCATTTTCCCCCAATATTTAATTAGGGCTATATTAGATGGGCTTTCCCAAATGATCGTATTTTCCATTCTACTAAATTTCTTTTTTTACAAATCAGCTTCATCTTCGAGCACCATATTATCCCAATGGATAAGGGTATTTAAGCCTTTCGATTTGAAATAACTTGTCAATGTGTTTTTATCCCAATCGCTTCGAAGCATGGCAAAATCGCCTCCCCAGGCACCTAAAGATTTTATCGATCCTTCAAAATCGGAGAAAGCCAATTTCTTAATGCTTGGTAAACCCAATAGCTTTGAAGTTATCGCTTCATGTTCTCCAATAATCTTATCGAAATCAATAGCCGATTCGGTATCTAAAAGATGTAGTGATAGGCTAGATATCTCTTGAATTTCACGAGAATAATCTCTGTCTTGAGCTAAGAATCGTTTGACCTCATCTTCCGATTTTTGCTTTTTTCCCAAATAAAGAAAGTAGATCTGATCCTTAAATTCGGGTAAGAATATACATTCTTCAGTCCAGATCTTATTATTTACTTTTTGAAAAAGGATAGGCGTATTACTCTGCGCACAGGCAATGTCGTAGCCCGATGCTTTTGATACTTTGGCAAGCAAATCGAAGGCATCAACTTTAGCCCATTGTGCAATATTGTTGATTAATGTAGCGCTAGATCCTAATCCCCAATCTCTTTTAAAATTCAGATGCGTTTCAAGTTTGAAATTTGCTCCATTAAGAAAATCAGGATTCATGGATAAAGCCTGTTTTAAAAGCTCGGCAATAAACCTTTTCTCTTCAGATAAATTTTGATTTGCTTCTAAAATTTCCTCTAACGAGAGATTGAAATTTAACCACTCTATATCATTCTCATAGGCTTGCCAAGTCAGTCCTTTATCCACATTGGGATGTACCGCAAGCGATTGTCCATACTGGGTTGGAACACCTAAAGACAAGGCACCTTTCAGTACCAAATACTCTGCGGTAATTAGGAGTTTCCCATTCGAATAAAAAAATTGTGATCGATCCAAAGCTTCGTTATTTTATGTTTCTAATTGTATTCAAAAAATTCTCAACTTCGCTATAACTTACTGTCGATTTAGCAAATCGGGTTTTAGCCATCAGCTTTTCAGCCTTATTAGCATTGAAGGTATTCAGTAAATTTGACAAATGCATTTTCATATGTCCGTGTTGAATTCCCGTGGTTACCAATGAGCGAATTGCTCCAAAATTATTAGCTAAGCCAGAAGCAGCGGTCATCATCATAAGCTCCTTTGCTGAAGGATCACCCAGAAGTTCAAGTCCAAGTTTTGCCAAAGGATGAAGCTTAGTTAAACCTCCAACTGTACCTAGTGAAAGTGGCAACCTTAGTTCATATCTAAAACGACCATTGCTTATATCAGCCTTGGTCAAACTTTTATATTTTCCTGTTTGCGATGCCCAAACATGAGCGTTCGCTTCAACAGCTCTAAAGTCGTTTCCTGTTGCCAATGCCACTGCATCGACCCCATTCATTATACCTTTATTGTGTGTGCAAGCTCGGTAAACATCGAGCTCTGCAATTTGTGTTGCTTTCTTAAATTTATTAGCAAAAACTTCACCAGTCATGCCATCAAAAACACCATCTAAATCCTTAATATCACACTCAATCCAGCATTCTACAAGGCAATCAGGTGTGTAATTTGATAATATGGACATAATGATCTCACACTTACGCTCCTCATCGGTCCAATCCTTATGGCTTTGAATAAATGATTCCAATGTGCTTGCCATCACTTCCAAACACGAGTTTATAAAGTTAGCACCCATGGCATCGAGCGTATCAAAACTCACATGCAACTGGTGATAGTTCTCCATCTCGTGACTCATATCAATTAAAGACAGGTCGAGAATACCGCCACCACGACGTCGCATATTGGTTGTTAAAGCATATGTAGCGCACATCAACTCTTTCTTCAGGTCAGGAAAAGCTTGCTTTAAACGGTCGCTCTTCCCATTCCATAAGAAATGAACTTGTCCCGTTTTTTCAACAGAAACAACTTTTGCTTTAAAACCACCACGACTAGCCCAAAACTTAGCAGAACGCGAAGCTGCTGCAATAACAGAGCTTTCCTCAGTAACCATTGGAAGGTGATACACCTTATCGTTTATCACGAAATTAGGTGAGATTCCAAATGGCAAAAAGAAATTCGACAAGGTATTTTCGCTAATCTCATCCAACAAATTCTGCTGCTCTAGATCATTCAATCTGAAATAGTCTAAATCCGCTTCAATTTGCGCACCTTTCCCACTAATCTCTCCCAAGTATCTTAACTTTTCAATACGCGAAAGCTTCGAAAAGCCTATTATTATCTTATTGTCCATAAGGATATAATTTTCAATATTAACGAAGATCCAAATAAGCCTCAGCCAATTGCAATCCTTTAACCTGACTCTGAATATAAACCTCTAAATCTTCATACTCGCCTTGTGCATGTTTCAACAAAGCCGAAGCTTGTCCATAAATAGCTGGCATCTTACTTTTTTTCATCAGGTAATAGCCATCTAAACACGAAGTAATTCCTCCAGAGATGATCAATTCTTTACACTTAATCTCATTACTATTCTTATAAATATCGTTTGCCCATTCGAGCATTTCCTCAGCATTGTGACCAATCTCGCTCAAAGCTTCCAGTACTTGACCTGCCATTTCAGGATGTCGCATGAGTTCAATTTTCGCAAAATTAGTTCCTCCAAAAGCTCCAAATTCTAGAGCCTGTAGAGGTAGTTTCATAAGAGCCTCTAAACTTTTAGGTCCCATTCCTTGCCCAACCTCTTTCACAATAATGGGCGCTTTAATTTGCTCCATCATTTCTTGCAAAGTTTCCATTGGAGAGCGCAATAATAGATCACCCTCAGGCTGCAAGCTTTCCTGCATTGGGTTAATATGTACGATCAAACCATCGGCTCTCAAATCTTGCAGCATCGCCTCAACTTTATCTAAGGCTTTCTCTTTAATCAATGTTTCTATCTGACAGATACCCAAATTTGCATAGAGAGGTAAATCATCACCAATAACAGATCGCATATCGAAGTCAGCAAAATGAGCCTTACTATCGAGCAGTGAACGACACGAACCCAAACCCATTCCCATTCCAAATTGAGCGCAAGCACGAGCCAAATTCAAATTAATCTTAGCTGCTTTTTCGGTTCCACCCGTCATACTCGAAACCCAAATTGGCGTTCG
>JADGEF010000108.1 GCA_016744515.1 Marinifilaceae bacterium
GGTTTAACATGAGCCGTGTACGAGGCCCGTACGCACGGTTCTGTGAGAGGGATAAATATAGGATAGTGTTTGTTATCCTATATTTACCCTACTTGATGTCTTGATTATAATTCAATTTTTTTGAAATGTTATTTTTCTCTAATGAGTCTTATATTTCATTATCTAGCTTAAGTGAAGTTTACAAAAAGATTGTATCTTTCGTTTTACTTTTAACGAAGTCTAAATAAAATTAACATATGCGATTATTAAATTCTACCACTAGCAAATCTGCTTTTGCTTTTTTACTCTTTTTTGTTTTAGGTTTTTCACAAACTCATGCACAAGAAGTCCGAGATCAAACCATTAAGTATCAAAATTTAATTGCTTTAGTCGATGCATTTTATGTGGATAGTGTGAATCTTGAGAAATTAACTGAAGATGCTATTATTAAGGTGCTCGCAGAGCTTGATCCTCACTCTGTTTATATCAGTAAGGATGAAGTGAAAGCGATGAATGAGCCTTTACAGGGAAGTTTTAGTGGAGTAGGAATTCAGTTTAACATTCTGAGAGATACATTAATGGTTGTGGCAACCATTCCTGGTGGTCCATCTGAGAAGGCCGGTTTAAGAGCTAGCGATAGAATTATCAAAATTGATGATGAAATAGTGGCAGGTGTTGGAATGAAAAATACGGATGTATTTAAGAAATTACGTGGTGATAAGGGTACGAAAGTGAATTTAGCTATTCAACGTAAAGGTGAAAAGGAATTGCTTGATTTTCTGATTATTCGAGATGATATTCCAATTTATAGTCTTGATGCATCTTACATGATTAATAAGAATGTAGGTTACATTAAATTGAACAGATTTGCTGCTAAAACAGCTGAAGAATTTATTGAAGCTCTTTTGAAATTGAAGGAGCAAAAAATGAAAGATCTTATTCTTGATTTACGTGGTAACGGTGGTGGCTATATGACTGCTGCTATTAAGATTGTTGATCAGCTGTTTGTTAAAGATCAGTTGATTGTATTTACGGATGGTTTAAAGTCAAAACGTCATGACAATGTTTCAACAGATCAAGGTTTATTTAAAGAAGGTCGTGTAATTGTTCTAATAGATGAAGGATCAGCTTCAGCCTCAGAGATTGTATCTGGTGCTATTCAGGATTGGGATAGAGGATTGGTTGTAGGGCGTCGATCTTTCGGAAAAGGTTTGGTTCAGCGCCAATTTCCTTTGTCTGATGGAGCAATGATTCGATTAACTACAGCTCACTACTATACACCAACTGGACGATGTATCCAAAAACCTTATGGAAATGGTTTGATGGATTATAGAATGGATATTATAAATCGATATAACTCAGGTGAAATGGTGAGTAAGGATAGTATTCATCTTGCTGATTCGTTAAAGTATAAAACGTTACTAAATGAGCGCCTTGTTTATGGTGGTGGTGGAATTATGCCTGACGTGTTTGTTCCAATCGATACAACGGCTAATTTTAAATACTTTAATTTATTGGCTCGTAAGAATGTGCTTTATCCTTTTGTTTTGACTTATATGGATAATAATAGAGATAATTTAAAATCAAAGTATCCCGATTTTGAAACTTTCAATAAGAAATTCAATATCACAGAGGATATGTTGAAAGAGTTGGTTGCACAAGGTGATGAGGCTAAGGTTGAGCATACCGAAGAAGAATATTTAGCAGTAAAAGAACTTCTTCGAACTCATATTAAAGCGGTGATTGCAAGAGATCTTTGGGATGGGACAGAATTTTATCAAATTGTCAATCAGAAAAATGATATACTAGATAGAGCTTTAGAGATACTAGATGATTCTAAAGAATATGAGAAATATTTAAAGTAAAGAATTATTCTTTATGGAAAAAAGCTGGATGTTTTCCAGCTTTTTTCATTTAAAACCACTGAAAAATAGCTGATTTTTATAAGCTAAAGACTACTTTTGTAAGCGTAAATTAGCGAGAGTCTATAGTTTATTTGAATCTATAGATGAACGAGCTATTTAAAAGGGTATAATTAATAACAATAGTTTTGAAGACAGATTCGGGAAAATTTAGATTGATAGCAAAAACCTTTCATGGTTTAGAGGAGGTATTGGTTCAGGAATTGGAAAATTTAGGAGCTGAAGAGATTAAAATATTAAAGCGTGCAGTAAGTTTTGTTGGAGACAAGGCTTTATTGTATAAAACGAATTTTCACTTAAGAACAGCTACTCGTGTTATTAAGCCAATTCATAAGTTTAATGCAATAGATACCGATGAAGTATATAAAGGTATTCAGGAAATAGACTGGAGTGAGTATCTGTCTTTAAAAGATACAATTTCAATTGATAGTACTATAAGTTCTGAAGACTTTAAACATTCTAAGTTTGTAACTTATAGAGTTAAAGACGCTATTGTTGATCAATTTTTTGAGAAAACCGGCGATCGTCCATCGGTTCGTGTTGTTAACCCTAGTTTGAGAATTAACGTACATATCGATAAGAATACATGTACAGTATCATTAGATAGCTCAGGAGAATCATTGCACAAAAGAGGTTACAGGGTTGCTGAGACAGCTGCTCCACTTAATGAAGTAATGGCTGCTGGTATGATTCTTATGTCAGAATGGGATAAGAAATCCAACTTTATTGACCCAATGTGTGGTTCTGGAACTTTATTGATTGAAGCTGCATTAATTGCATACAACATTCCAGTTGGATTATATCGTAAAGAGTTTGGTTTCCAAAAATGGAGTGATTTTGATCAAGAACTTTGGGATGAGATTTATAATGACGAAACAGAAATTGATTTTGACGCAAATATAATCGGTTGTGACATTTCTGATAAAGCAATGGAAATTGCAGAGGAGAATATTCGTAACGCAGGCTTAAGAAGAAAAATCAAGCTTAATGTAATGCCTTTCCAACAATTTGTACCCCCAACGGAAAAGGGTATTTTAGTTACAAATCCTCCTTACGGAGAACGTTTGAAAGTTAAAGATTTAGAAGGCCTTTATTCAATGATAGGAGAACGATTGAAGCATCAGTTTATGGGATATGATGCATGGATTTTAAGCTATGGAAAAGAATGCTTTGATAGCATTGGTTTGCGTCCTTCAAGAAAAGTAACTTTATTCAATGGTCCTTTGGAGTGTAAGTTCCAGAAATATTCAATGTTTGCAGGTAGTAAGAAAGATACTTATAAAAATAGGAAAGAGTAAGAAAGATAAGTATAGGATATTGAGCTTTTAACTATTTTATTATATTTGTTGAGCAGAGGTAATTTAATATAAGGATATTTCAATGAGTTTTAATCTTAACCAGTGGTTTGCCGATAATTTGAGCGAAGACACCCTTTTTTATTATAAAGGGAGTGTTGGTTCCGAGCAGGTGACAGAAATATTGGATAGGATTGAAGCAATTATGGATGAAAAAAAGGTCCCCCTTAAGGAGAGAAAAAAAATCCTTAACATTCTTATCGAATTGGTTCAGAACCTCTATCATCATGGAGAGAAATTTGAGATTGATGATGGTTTCAAGAGTTATGGATGTATAGTTTTCAATAGTGAAGATAGTGGGGTGAGAATTATATCTGCCAATTTTATTAAAATTGAAAAGCTTAAAGTTTTCACTGATTATATTGATCATACAAACTCATTAGGCGCCGAAGAACTTAAAGTTTTATACCGAAAAGTTTTATCCAATAATCAGTTTTCTGAAAAAGGAGGCGGTGGTTTAGGAATCATCAATATGATAAGAAAAAGCGGAAATAAGCTTAAATATTGCTCTCAACGAACTAAAGGAGAGAATTTCTTCTTAGTTCTAACTGTAAAAATTTAGTCAATAAAATAACGATATTCTTTTATGGATACTTTAATTATAGATAGCAGCCCAAAAACACCGAAAGTAGTTTTCGATGCTGAAATTGGTGAATTACTACTTGAAGGTCGTTCAATACCTGAAAATTCATTGGAATTTTATATTCCACTGATGGAATGGTTGGAAGCTTATTCTCAGGAAATAAAAACCGATGTTACTGTTCATATGAAACTGGAATATTTTAATACCAGTTCTTCAAAATGTATTTTAGATTTTTTCAGAAAGCTAGAGACGATTTCTAATAGAGGGAATAAGGTTTCTGTAAATTGGTATTTTGAGGAAGACGATGAGGATATGATGGAAGCAGGGGAAGATTATAATGCTATAGTAGGATTACCTTTTGTTTTGGTTGAGCAAAAAGAAGCTTAATTCATTGACTAATAAAATATAAAATGGGCTGATTCATATGAATCAGCCCATTTTTCATTATTATATTTTACTATAATTTTCTATTCTCCGTCTATTGGACCAGAACCAATTAGTTCATCACCATCGTACCAAGCAGCAAATTGACCTGCAACAACAGCACGTTGAGGTTCGTCAAAAAGAATATATAAGCCTTCTTTCTTAAAGTGAATTGTTCCTTTTTGAAGTGGTTGGCGATAACGAATTCTAATATCATATCGTCTTTCACACACTTCATTGGGCATTAAATCTTCACGAATCCAATGCGTATCTTCTTTCGAAATAAATAGAGCTTTTCTCATTAAAAGAGGGTGAGAGTGTCCCATTCCAGTATAAATAATATTCTCTTTTACATCAGTCCCAATCACAAATAAAGGCTCTGCCTTTCCACCTACATTTAATCCTTTTCTTTGCCCAACAGTGAAGAAGTGAGCACCATTGTGTTCGCCTACTTTCTTGCCATGATGTCTTTTCAAATTATAAGGTTTAGCTAGAACCTCTAGTTCTTCAGACTTAGGTAAAATTCTGTGGGCATTCTCGGCTAATACTTCAACAATAACGCCAGGTTTAGCCTTAAGTTTTTGTTGTAAGAAAATAGGTAAGTCTACTTTACCCACAAAGCATATGCCTTGTGAATCTTTTTTTTCAGCAGATGCAAGTTTTTCTCTTCGAGCAATATCTCTTACTTCAGGTTTTTCGATATCTCCGATAGGGAACATAGCTTTAGAGAGTTGTTCTTGAGATAGTTGACATAGGAAATAACTCTGATCCTTATTCTTATCAACGCCTGCTAAAAGGCTGTAAACCTCTTTACCATCTACTATTTTTGTTTCTTTTCTACAATAATGCCCAGTGGCCACAAAATCAGCTCCTAGTTCTACTGCTTTTTTTAAGAAAACATCGAATTTAATTTCACGATTACATAGTACATCAGGATTTGGTGTACGTCCGCATTCATATTCTGAGAACATATAATCAATTACCTTTGCTCGATATTCTGTACTTAAATCAACAAAATGAAATGGAATATCTAATTTTTTAGCAACCATTTGTGCAAATAGAATATCCTCGTCAAAAGGACACTCTTCTGATTTTAAGCCAACCGTATCGTTCCAATTTTGCATAAATAATGCTTCAACTTCGTAACCTTGCTCTTTAAGTAAATAGGCTGCTACACTTGAATCAACTCCGCCAGACAATCCTATTACAACTTTTTTTGTCATCTCTTTTTCTCCTTCATTTTGAATCTGCAAATGTACTTATTAAAATTCTTAAGAGCAATATCGATTTTTTCGATAAAGAGAATGCCTATTTTTAAACAAAATAAATTAGTTTTGTATACTGTTATATGAAACTATTAATTAAATTTTGAATAAAATGATGAAGAATATATTCTTTATATTTCTTGCACTTTTATGCTTGAATCTTAGTGCACAAGAAACCCAGGACACAAGTTATTGGAAAAAAGGAGGTATGGCATCTTTATCTTTTTCTCAGACTTCTTTAAGTAATTGGTCTGGTGGGGGCGATAATGCTATTTCAACAAATTTGCAACTGAATTTGTTTGCTAATTATACCAAAGCTAAAAATGCTTGGGATAACACTTTGAAGTTAGAGTATGGTTTGCTGAAACAAGGAGATGCGGGTACTCGCAAGAGTATTGATAAGATTGATTTCGTAACGAAATACGGTCACCAAGCTAGTAAGAAATGGTACTATTCTGCTTTGTTAGATTTTAAAACACAATTTGCAAAGGGATATAACTATGGTAAGAATGAAGGTGACATGGATCAAAAAGTTTCAAATTTTCTTGCTCCAGCCTACATTTTGCTTTCTCTTGGTATGGACTACAAGCCAAATGAAACATTCTCAGCTTATCTTTCTCCAATAACAGGTAAGACTACTATTGTAAATGATGATGACTTGTCTGATGCTGGAGCTTTTGGTGTAGATAAAGGAGATAAGATTAGAAATGAGTTTGGTGCTCTTTCAAAGCTAACTTTGAAGAAAACTATAGCTAAGAATGTTGATTTGAAAAGTACATTAGATCTATTTACAGCTTATGACACATTTGGAAATATTGATGTCAATTGGGATTTGATGATCAATATGAAAGTCAATGAGTTCTTAACTGCATCAATTAATACAACTTTAGTGTATGATGATGATGTTGTATATACCGATAAAGAAGGTAATCCTAAAGGTGTAAAAGTTCAATTTAAAGAAGTATTAGGAATAGGACTAGCATATAAGTTCTAAAACGATCTTCTAAATAATATGAATGCCTCTCGAGTTTATACTTGAGAGGCATTTTTGTTTAGCTATAAATCGATAATGGCTTGGATTTGAAAGTCTACGATTATCTTCGATAGGTGAATCTTAATTGAAAAAAACATCAGGCCTCTTACTGTTATGCTAAGGTAAAAATTGTATTTTCGAGATAAATTAGATTTACTATGTCATCATTAAATATATATCGAGCTTCAGCTGGATCAGGAAAAACATATACGTTAACTAGAGAATATTTGAAACTCGTTTTTGAAGAGGCTCTAAATTACCGTAGCATACTTGCAGTAACCTTTACCAACAAGGCTACTGATGAGATGAAGTCAAGGATATTAAAGGAAATCTATATTCTTTCAAAGGGTGATAAATCTCCCTATTCAGAAGAGTTGATGGAGATTAATCAGCTTGATGCTCAGGCTATACAGGTAAAAGCAAAAGAAATATTAAACCGTCTCCTACATGATTATAGCCGATTCTCAGTAACTACTATTGATAGTTTTTTTCAGAAAGTAGTTCGATCTTTTACAAGAGAGATTGGTTTACAAATGGGTTTTAATATTGAACTTGATCAGCGGAAAGTCTTAAATGAAGTTGTAGATCTTTTGTTTCTAGATGTTGATGATGATGCTCAACTTCGCTCATGGTTGTCAGATTTTGCAGAGTCGAAAATACGAGATGGCAAAACATGGAATTTTAAGGCAGATATTCTTGAAGTAGGGACTGAGGTTTTTAAAGAAGACTATATGAATTTCGATCAAGTTTTGATTGAAAAGCTATCTGATAAAAATTTCCTTAATACTTATAGAAAAGCTTTAAAGCAGATAAAAGATGAATTTGAGAATACGCTTAAGGAAATAGGCGCAAGAGCTGTAAAGCTAATTGAAGATCAAGGCTTAAGTGTAGTTGATTTTGCATATGGTAAAGCAGGTTTTGCAAATTATTTTTATAAGCTACAAGCTGGTGAAATGGTAGAGCCAGGAGCTCGTGTTTTGGTAGCTATTGACAATCCAGATAAATGGACATCGGCAAAAGCAAGTTCTGATCTAAAAGCAGCTGTATCTACGGTGTATTCTTCTGGTTTGGGGGAACTGTTAAAGAATGCTGTTGAATTTTTCAATAATGAATCTCATTTATACTTTTCTACGGATAAAACACTTAAATACATTTATACACTGGGAATTTTAACGGACATCTCTAAAAAGATTAAGTCTTTTACTGAGGATGAAAACTTATTCCTATTATCTGATGCATCTCGTTTACTTCGAAGCATTATTGGTACAAACGATACACCATTCGTTTATGAAAAAATAGGGAATGTATATAAGCATTTTATGATTGATGAGTTTCAAGATACTTCATCTATGCAATGGGATAATTTCCGTCCATTAGTTGGAAACTCATTGGCTGAGGATAACAGATCTTTAGTTGTAGGAGACGTGAAGCAATCAATTTATCGATGGCGAAATGGTGATTGGAAATTGCTTGCCGAGCAGTTGGATGTCGATTTTAAAGACCAAGGTGTTGAAGGTTTAACTTTAGATATGAATTGGCGTAGTTCTAAGAATGTAATCAACTTTAATAATGCTTTATATGCTCTAGCTTCTCAAGCTTTACAAAACGATTATAATAACGATATTCCAAAGGGATTAGAGGACAAATTAAATGTTGAACAAACTAGAATATTGAATGCTTACGCTGATGTTTATCAAGATTATCCGGGCAGTGAAAGTAAGTGTCCTGGCTACGTGAAAGCCAATATGCTTAAGGTTGAAAAAGGGGAGAAGTGGATCGATAAGGTTTTAGAATTATTGCCAAGTCAAATAGAAGAAATTCAAGCTAAAGGTTATAAAGCTGGCGATATGGCTATTCTTGTTCGGAATGGACGAGAAGGAGCTATGATTGCTAATAAGTTGATGTCCTATAGAAATTCAGAGTCAGCACTAAAGGGTGTCAATTATAATGTGATTTCAAATGAGTCTCTTTACCTAAAGAATTCTTCAGTAATTAGCTTCTTAACCCATCTGTTAAAATATTTTATTTACCCTAATGATCAGATTAATTTAGGCTATTTGCTGCAAGAGTATAGCTTATATCTAAAAGAAATCTGTCCTGATAATTTGGATGATATTTTTGCACAAAGTAAAGATTCAGAAGACAAATTTAAGGGCTTATTCCCTATTGAGTTTACTGAGAATTTCTCTTTGTTAAAGCGTCAGGCTCTTTTCGATTTGGTGGAACAGTTAATTGAGATTTTTGAATTGAATAAGCGTGTTACTGATTTTTCATATTTGGAAGCTTTTCAAGATTTGGTTCTTGGTTTTTCACGTAGTGATTCACCAGACCTTAATTCGTTTGTTGATTACTGGGAGGAGCGAAAGGACAAGGAAGTTATTTCTGTCTCTGATTATCAAGATGCCATAAGGATATTGACCATTCATAAATCGAAAGGTCTTGAGTTTAAAGCCGTATTGTTGCCTTTCTGCGATTGGGATTTGGATGATGTGAAACACACAAAGATCCTATGGTGTCAGCCAGAGCTAGAAGGGTTTAATAATATCGATGTTTTGCCTATTCGTTATGGCTCAGATTTAAAGAAAACTATATATTATAAAGAATATTTTGCTGAAAAGCTCCAAGCTTATATAGATAACCTGAATTTACTTTATGTTGCTACCACTCGTGCAGAGGAGGTTTTAATAACCTATTCACCTTTACCAACGAATGATAGATTCGCCAAAATCAGTCATCTGTTATTCTATATATTTGAGAATGCAGCCAAGTACTCATCGGATTTTGGAGGTAAGGAACTTATTAATCTTAATGACAATTGGAATGATGAGGATAAGTGTTTTGAATTGGGTGAATTAGTTCAGAAAAAGAGAGTTCCTGTTGAAGGTGAGATCCAACAATTAATGACAGAGTATCCTGCTTCGATGCTTGATGATCGGTTGAAGTTGCGTTCTCATGCTGCTGATTATTTTGATTTTTCAGAAGCCGCTTCTATTGATAGTTTTGCACCTGTGAATGTAGGAAATATTATGCATAGTCTACTTCAAGATATAAATTACCCAGAAGATTTAAAGAGAGCTTTGAGTAAGAAGATTCATGATGGCAAACTAGATAAATTACAAGCGGTTGAGGTAAATAAGAAGGTTTTAAAGTTATTTGATAACCCTATAATTGCTTCATGGTTTTCGAAGGAATGGCAAGTGATTAATGAACGCGATATTTTGCTTGGGGAAAGTAATACTTTGCGTCCAGATAGAGTTATTGTGAAAGACAGCGAAGCAATAGTAATTGATTATAAGTTTGGTAAGAAAAAAGAAAAAGCGCATATTGTTCAAGTAGGTACTTATAAAAAGCTTATTGAGAAAATGAACTTTAAGAAAGTGAGCGCCTTTATTCTTTATGGAAAATTAGATGAAATTGTAGAAGTGTAAACCTAAATTCCCCCTAAAATGAAATTTATTTCAATTCTATTATTAGTTTGTATTTTGTCCTCATGTAATTTTATAATGGACAAATTCTCATCGAAAGGAGAAGTCGTTGACAATTCTGTAATTGTAGACTCAACTTCCACTGATAAGAAATCGCTTAATGGAGAAGTGCGATATAAATTCCCGAGTGGGAAATTGAAATCGATTGTCAATTATAAGGACAATAAAAAGGTGGGTACTAGTTACACTTACTATGAAACGGGAGAGAAACAGTATGAAATTCCTTATGTGAATGGGCAGAAAGATGGACTTGTAAAGTTCTTTTATAAAAGTGGGCGCTTATATCGATCAACTAGTTATAAAGAAGGTTTAAAGCAAGGCTTGCAAAAAAAATATTGGGAAATTGGTAAGATCAAGTCGGAAATGCGTTTTGAAAGAAATATGATGTGCACTGGTTTAAAGGAAATTACAAAATCTGGAAAAGTTAAAGCAGAACCCCAAATTATCGTTAAACATGTGAATCTTCTTAATGAATCGAGTGTGTATCATCTTGAATTGAGTTTGAATAAGAAGTATAGAAGTGTACAGTTTTACATAGGAGAGTTACTGAATGGAAAATGTTTACCTGTAATGGTTAATTCATATTTGAGTGAACTTGATACAAAAAAAGGAAAGGCAACATTTGTATTTAGTGTTCCAAGTGGTCACAGAATTACCCGTAATGTTTCCATTGTTGCAGTTGTTAAAACATCATATCAAAATCATTATATTTTGAGCACAGTAACAAATGTTAGTGTGCGAAATGAGGAATGAATCTTCTTATCCTTTTTTTTGCCTTTATTTAGATGTTGACTGTACCTTTCATTAATGTGAGTATATTTATGCTCTGTTTCTGATAGCCATTTAATATTAAGGAAGAAGAACTAAAATAAGAATCAATAAAAAAGTAAGCATGTTTAATTTCGATGATATAAATCTGGACCGAATAGTGGTTCATAATGTAGGTAATAAGCATCTTGAGGAAACTTTGAAACTCTCAAAGAAAGAAATTCAGTTGGATGATGATGATGTTAGAGATCTTTTGTTGAAGTATTTTCTGTCTGCTTTTAATAAGGAAGAGTTTTATAATTTTCAGCACGAGGCAGGATTAAGCATGAATGAGGTTTATAGTTTTGCTTCTGAATTTTTCGATGAGAATTTAAGCTTCTATGAGCAATCTGTAAATATAGCCATGCATCTTTACGATAAATCTAATCATCCTAATATAAAAGGTGGTGAGTTTTATTTGGTTTCCTTTTCAGGATGTATTCTCGATGGTGAGGTATGTGATGCCTTAGGTGTTTTTAAGTCTGAGAATAAGGACACTTTCCTAAAGGTGTATCAGAACCAAGAGAACTTTGAGTTGGGGTGCGAAAGTGGCATAAATATTAAGAAACTAGATAAAGGCTGTCTTATTTTTAATACAGAGAAAGAAAACGGTTACAAGGTTTGTATCGTAGATAAAACTAATAAAAATGGCGAAGCTATTTATTGGAAGGATGATTTCTTGAACCTAAAGCTTCGTGAAGATGACTTTTACCATACTCAGAATTATCTTGAAATGTGTAAAGGGTTTATTGGAGAAGTTTACAATGACGAGAACGAAGTTGCCAAGGCCGACCAAATTGATTTAATGAATAAATCGATAAATTTCTTTAAGGATAAAAAAGAATTTGACGAGGAGTTGTTTAAGCAAGAAGTAATTGAACAACCTGAAGTTGTGAATGCGTTTGATGAATACAAGAGCTATTATCAAACTGAACATGATGGTGATATTAATGCAGATTTTAATATCAATAAAGATGCTGTAAAAGGGGAGCAAAGGTTCTTTAAACAAGTACTAAAACTGGATAAGAATTTCCATGTTTATATTCATGGACAACGTAAATTTATTGAGAAAGGCTATGATGCTGCTCGCGATATGAGTTTCTACAAACTATTCTTTAGAGAAGAGAATTAGAATATTAAGAATACAATGTATAAAGCCAACCGAATTTAATTCTGTTGGCTTTTTTTGTGGTGTGCCGTGCATGGTAATTAACTAGGTGATGTAAGTTCACTATGGGGGTTTGTAGTGTCCAACCATTAGTCGATGGCAAGGGTGCTTACCGCGAGGTATAATCTGAAGGAAGCCTAAGACAAATTTCCGCCCCGAGTAACACGAATTTCATAAGGCACAATCGTTGGGATGAGCTTGCCAAACAAAGCAAAGTCCAAATGCTACACAGACAACGAAGTCTAGGTGAAGCGGGGGTATGGAATGAAAGTTAATAATCTTACCATGGGAGGTCTCATGAACGTGTTGAAACAGATGGAGGTGCATCAGTGAGAATTTCTTCTCACTGACCATCTACCCGATCTTTTATTTGAGTATTATTGCGTGGATTTAATTTTAAAGTAATTGAAAATCTGATTTTTAATTTCTTGCTTTCTCGTTTTAAGAAAAGCATAAACAGCTTTCGATAAGAGTTTGTCCTTAATCAGGAATTTTCTGAGAAGGTATGCTGAGCCTGCATAAGGCAGAATTGATAAGGATATCGTAATATCTCACTTTTCCTCTTAGACTAATTGAGATATAAATTAGTTTGGCGATTATCTGGGCAGAGAATTGAATCGATTAAACCTGCAATAAATGACCAAGCTGTAAGAATACTACTTATATATAGTATTCCTGAAATATTATCGTTTACGATGATTTTGTTTAGATAAGTTTTTTCTTCGGAGGAGAAATCTTCATCACGGTTGATGTATGTGCAAAAATTACTTCGTGCTCAATCATATTTTTCCTTATAAGATAAATTTGAATCCATTATATTCTCAGTTTATATTGCAGTAAAACTAAGATAGTTAAACTCTTAGATAATGAATTTGATTTTCTTTACTCTAAAGGTCGTTTTTTTATCATTCCTCCTTTTGCATCTTTAATACTGTGCATTATTGTAAACGCTTCATTGTCAATCTTATCAATTTCTGTTTGGAGTTTGGTTAATTCTAATCTAGTAAGTAGGGTATATACAATTTCTGTATTCTCTAATTTTTCTCCCTTTTTGGCATAGCCTTTTTTACCAAGGTATATTGTACAGCCTCTTCCTAATTTCTCGACTATCGCCAATCTAATTTCTTCACTCTTATCCGAAATAATTGTAACACCAACATATTCTTCTATACCTGAAATAACGAAGTCAATTGTTTTTGATGCTGCTAAATATGTTAACATAGCATACATTGCGGTTTCAATATTAAAGATGTAGGCAGCAACTAAGAATATAAGAACATTAAAGACTAAGACAACATCTCCAATCGTTAATGAGGTCTTTTTACTTATGAATATGGCTAAAACCTCTGTGCCATCTATAACTGAACCACCACGGATTGCTAATCCAATTCCTAAGCCTAAGAAAAATCCTCCAAAGACGGCTATCAGTAATTTGTCATCGGTAACAACTGGAACTGGAATAAAATGAACAGAGATAGCCAAGAGAATAATGGCAATAATACTTCTTACAGCAAATTGTTTATTGATTGTAGAAAATGCCATTAATAAGAATGGAATATTTATAGCAATCAGTAAAATTGATAAGGGGAGTTCTGTCAATTCACTAATAATAAGAGAAATACCTGTTACGCCTCCATCAATAAATGAATTAGGAAGTAGGAAGCCTTTTAATCCGAAACAGGCCGATAGTATACCTAATACGATAAAAAAACTTTCTCGAACTAAATGAGAAAATTCGACTTTTGTCTTGATGAGAATGCTATCAAAATCTTCGTAAGATGTTGTTTGGTGCTTTTTTTTAAGCTGATGTTTTACTGATTCGCCTATGATGTATTGAAATAGTGGATTCATATATAAGAGCTCCTATAATTAGTAAAACATTAATATTCTTATTGGTTTTTTATCTGTTTTGCTTTACAAGATGATAATTCTATTTGGTTTTTATTCCGAATTCTGGATCTATCTTGATCATTTTCACCATTATAAAACTTGGAATTGTGCATAGAATAACCCAGATGAAAAAGTGTTGGTAGCCAATCATCTCTTGTATCCAACCTGAAGCCATTCCTGGTAACATCATACCTAGAGCCATAAAACCTGTGCAAAAAGCAAAGTGAGCTGTTTTATGCTCGCCTTGTGATATATAGATTTGATAGAGCATATAAGCTGTGAAACCAAAGCCATAACCAAACTGCTCAACGGCAACTGACATACTAATAAGGATGAAAGAATCTGGTAAAGCTTGTGAGAGGTAAACGTAAATTAGATTTGGAAGATTGATGGCTAATACCATCCACCACATCCAATATTTTAATCCATTACGGGAAGCTAAATAGCCACCTAAAATTCCACCGATAGTTAGAGATATAATACCAATTGTTCCATAAATAATACCGACTTCTGATGTTGATAAGGCTAATCCTCCAAGATCTTTACCATCTAAAAGGAAAGGTGATGCCATTTTCACCAATTGAGATTCTCCAAGGCGATAGAAAAGAAGCATACCTATAGTTGTCCATATGTTTTTCTTTGCGAAGAAAGATTTAAAGGTTTCTCCAAAATCACTAAAAACATCGCTGAAGCTTTTTATATCCCTATCATTATCATCCTCTGGTTTTGGTAAAGCAAACTTGTGATAAAGTGCTATAATTAAAAAGCTAATAGTGATAATAGCAAATGTGACAGACCATGCTAAAGGAATGCTCTTCTGTGTTTGTCCGAAAAGTTTTATTTCTTCAAGATAACCAGCAAGGATTATTAAGAGGCCTTGTCCTGTAATCATTGCAATACGATAGAAAGTACTTCTGATTCCTACGAAATAAGCTTGCTTGTGATCATCTAAACCATACATGTAAAAGCCATC
>JADGEF010000219.1 GCA_016744515.1 Marinifilaceae bacterium
CCTGACCTTTAAAAAGCCAAACTGTAAGATAAAAGTAAATTTCCAAACACTGAATTCGTTTCATTCTCGTAGCCTAATCGGAATCCTAAATTTAATGGAATAGGTAAGCGTAAAACATGCATATCAGCAGTAAACTCAAGTCCAGCAGAAGTGATTCGATTATCAAACTGAATAAGATTCTCATCACGAACATACTGTCCTTTTTCCATTCCATAGTCGATAAAAGCGCCCATTTTAACTCGCTTGATATAAGCTAAACCACCCATATTCCAATCTGGATAAGCCAAAGGCATACGATAATCCAAACTCAATAAAGAACAATCTAAACCATATAAATTAGACACCCCTCGAGGTGATTTAATTGCATTCCCAAAGCTAGAATTAAGTTTTGAACGATTCTGATAGCCAGCAGACACAATTATACCGTGATGTTTTGCGAAACCAGGTAAATTAAACTGTCCAATTGCCGACCATACTTCACCAAGCCTATCCTCATTGGGACTATGGCGATAATCGAACTGTAAAACCTGAGCCCATTTCGACTGCAAATCTCGTTGTGAACTCTTTATTGAATGGCTGAAGAAAATATGGTATTCTAATTCCTTTAAAGTTCGATTTGCGATATTCAAATTATATAACTGAGGATCGAATTCAAGGCTCGTAAGTCGAGTTTGGTAATTCGTAAATTGATAGATATTGTATGAAAATTTAGGCCTTAAAAATGTAGCATGCTTTCCCGATGAAAGATTAAATGGTAAAGTCACCGAATTTTCCCACTCCAGTTGTTTCCAGTCCGTATCAAGGGGGATGGTATCTTCCTCTTCTGTATTGATATTTTTGCGTTTCCCAAAATAGGCAAATGAGGCTTTGCCATATTCCAATTTTGAATTAAAGATAGGAAAGAAACGTTGGTAGGATAAATTCAAATAGAACTGTCCATTATCATAGCCCTCTTCCTTTTTATAACCTACGGTCGTAAAAAGTGTATTTAATAAATTCTGACTTAAGGCAGAAATTCCTATGTCAATTTTCGCATCATCAGGAGCTATAAAAAGAGGCGCCCATGAATGAAATTTAAACGTATGTGCCAATCTTGAATAGGGTTTAACTTGCCACTGATCTAAATTGCTAGTATCTGGCTCAAGCTTCTCTCCTAATTGATCAGACAATTGTTCTGCCAACTTAAATTCAGACTGTTTTCCGTCTTGTTTCTTCCATAAACCTGAAGCTAAATCAAGCTCAACTGGTGTGTATCCATCAGCTGAATAATCTGAATAATACAGTTTATTCTTAGATTGGTGATAAAAAGGATCTCTTGCTCCAAATCGTGAAGAGGTCAGTTGAGAAATTTGACCATTCTCCCATTCGTAAGCAAAGATATTATCAATTCCTGTATGCGAAGAGGTAAAGAACACATAGTCGTCACTAACATGAGCTTGAGAGATATTTGTTTTATTAGCATCGTACAATAGCTTTCTACTTTCTGTTTCCAGATCAAGTTCAACAAGTTTTTTTCCACCATTAGCCTGAATAATCAAAACAACTGATTGATCGTTTTTTGCCCATTGTGGCGTCATAAAAAACTCATTCTTATTTGCTGCAACACGTTTAATAGTCGAAGCAGTTTCAGTATCAATAATTAGAAGAGAACTTTCCCCTTTTGAATCAACTTCTACGCATAGTATCTTTTTTCCATCTTCAGAAAAAACGGGTGCAAAACAATTGCCTTCCAACTTATATTTCTTTTTAGTTTGAGTTTGGATATCGAATGTAACAATTACAGCCTTATCAGCATGTTCCCAACGCAAATGAGCTTGATGTTCTGACCACAATAACTTATTGTTCTTATAATCAAAGCCTGTTCTATAATCAAATCCTGGAACAAAAACTTCTTCTTCAATACCATTCTTATCTAACCTCACAAAACTTAGAGCATCTGCCAAACCAGTCTTCATAAGCAATAGACCTTGATCACCTATATGAGGATAGCGATAATTGGTATATATTGCTTTTTTTTCGAGCAAAGGTTTAATCTGAGTCTTCTTAATTTGAGCATCCTGATTCTGCCACTCCCATTTTAATTCAGACATTACATCAGCATAGAGCATTAACTTCCCATTCTTATGTGTATTCAGCTTTTCTACCTCTTCCCAATCAATCACTTCAACTTTATGGTCCTTTTTTAAGTAGTCTTGCTGCTTTTGCTTGAATTCTTGATAAAGCGCACTTCTCTTATTCATCATCCCCTGCTTTAAACTAGCTGACAAACAATTAACTTTCAGAGGCATTTCACCAATCTTATTCAAAACATTTTCCCACAAAAAATCACCATAATGAATACGCGATTTCCCGACTAAATAATAACCTAGAGTATATCTATTTGGAACAAAGTCTTTATACGATCCCATAGATGCTTTATCGAAGGTGTATGCGCCTTTCTCTAAGAGTTGAGCTCGCATTTCTTGTTTAAATTTAGCACTTCGCCCCCTACCCGATTCACTCAATGCCGTCTCGGTACAAACTGCATCGCCCTCCATAAACCAAGGTGGCAAATAAACGCCAACAATTAAGCCAGTTACTTGTTGACCTAAAATTACATTTAGTATGCGTGTAAGACCTCGCTCCAACTTATCTATCTGAATAACATGTCGGTATTCGTGTGTTGCTAAATGATCAAGCCATGACTGCGTATCATCATTTTGAGAAGGTGTTGCATAAAGCTCCACCCGTTTAGGTGCCCAGGCTACCAAGCCATTCGAAGTTGCCGATTGGGTATGCAATATCACCGAGAATTTCTTAGGTGAATGTTGTAAATCCTTCCCTCCTTTATTCTTCAAATCTTGAAACAAACTTGCTAAATATCTTGCCTTAGCTTCATAATCAGCAGGAAATACAATACGAAAATCAGCCGTATTAATCTGTTTCCATTTGGTGCTTGCAGGATCCTGACCTGTGCTATGATATTGAGAATAAGACACTGATGATAAAAATATCAATAATACAAAAGAGAGAATGCTTTTCATGTTTGAATCAGTAATTTTATTAGGATGCATAAGATACTTGCTTTTCTTTAAACGACAATGCTTTCGCTCGCAAGACACAGGGCAAACGCACACTTTTTAAATTTGCCCGAGGCAGACTAAAGTATCAATTATTGGGGCAATCCCTGCGGGTCGGGCTATCCGCACTCGCTTTTTGT
>JADGEF010000109.1 GCA_016744515.1 Marinifilaceae bacterium
CCTCTATATCTATCGACTCCCCATGCGATAAAGGGTTTCTTATCGTTGTTAATTTATATATGAAACTTTCTTTATCTTTACTATTTTCAAAGATAATATTTGATATAGAGAGAGAATCTTCTTTTAATATTTTATTAAGCCTTTGTCTTAACATTACATGTTTTGCTTTTATTCTATCAAGAATCCACGCTTTATCATCATCATTTTCAATCAGTTTCAGTATAGTTTCTGCTTTATTATTAATTTCATCTTGATTTTCACCTACTAAATCAGGATGTGTATAGGAATGGTAACTCTCTAAAGCTTGAATTAGATTTAACAACCTGTTATTGAACATTACAAGTGATAAAGTAGCATCAGTATTTTGAAACCATTCAAATGTGTCAAGAAAGATATTGTATACAGAAAAGAATTTGTCATATGATTTATACCAGTTTGATATTATTCTATCAAGACTTGTGTAGTTATTATAACCACCATGAAAAAGCATGTAATTCTGATGCAAATAATCTGATTTTGAAAGATTCCTTTTTCCTAATTTATCGTACTTATTTATCCATATCTCAATATCATCTTTTGTATTGGAACAGTCGTTATTTAATCTTTTTAAAGAATCTTGTTTTTTTGGTTTGGAGTGAACCATTCACCAGAGTACCTTGTTATTTTTACATTACTTGTCATATTGCTGTTCTCAAGTATAATTGCATTTAAAAATCCTAGTAAAATTATCAAATTATAATTAAGATCCATACTGTCAAACCTGTCAACTTTTCAATGCGGAGAATCATATTAAATATTGATCATTTTTTAGCAAGAAGATAATCTGAAGATTGAACCAAGAAGGGAAGCTATTTTCCATATTAAACCCCTCGCTGCCGCACGAATCCTTCGTGTGGGCAATCGTCAAGAATCGGGGGAAATTTATACTCACGTCTCATTTAAGTATCTCTTGTAGTTAAAGTACGAGCTACACGTTAGCGGGTTTATTGCTTTGCCTGTCTCTGAATCACACGATAAAATCGTGCGACAGCGGGATAGTACTAGCAAAAATTGTTTGGGTTTTATAGGAGAATACCCAATTCCTAAAGCTTAAAAAGCTAGTCGTTTTAAGGAGCTTTGGTTTCGTGATGGCTCCCATCGCTGCCCCACGAATCCTTCGTGTGGGCAATCCTGAAGAATCGTATTAAATTTATACTCACGTCTCATTTAAGTATCTCTTGTAGTTAAAGTACGAGCTACACGTTAGCGGGCTTATTGCTTTTCCTGTCTCTTAATCACACGAAGGATTCGTGCGACAGCGGGGCATTTCGACTCCGCTCAATGTGCGAAAAATCGATGCGGCAGCGGAGAACAAGTTCCCACTAGTCAATCTGATGTATAAAAAAAGACAAGACCTTTCAGTCTTGTCTCTGCCCAATATCTAATTTATTGATTAGACCCCGAGGCAAGCCTCGAGGAATTCTATTGATTAAAAGACAGCAATAAACATTATAAACGAATGCTTATTGCTCTTAATTATATTCTAAATTTTGAACCTACTTTTCTGTCAATTTATTCGTCTCTTTAGATTCTAAGTTGAATAAAGAAGCAATTTTCTCCCACTTCACTATTTTAAAGTTTTGTGCAACAGATTTGCCATTTTCCTTATTATAACCATCTTGAACAACCATTAAGCCTTTAGGATATTTGGATCCCAAATTGAAACTTATAAGGTCAAGCCCATCTGTTTCTTCCGAGCCATCATACTTCCCATCGGTAATACGAAAACTACCCATATAATTATGAGGTGCTTTACGATTAAATACGGCGTAAGAATAATTCCCTTGGCTCGATACAATTAGATAGCCTTCCTCATTGCTTGTGCAATACAGGCTCATCCCCTCAATATCTTCGTATATGTTTTTATTCCCCAATACTGTGGTCTGATCTAAAAGTTCCAGTTTAGTGCCCTTTTCAGGATTAATCTGTAATTTCCAAACCCCTTTGGCTTCTTCTCCAATAAAGATAACGCCTAAGGCATCGTCGGCAACCATGCCTTCGGTTTTACTTTCTAACTTAATTGATCTAACCCACTTAGCAGAAAGTCCATTAGAATTAAATATGAGTTCCCACTGCTCTACATTGCCCAACGTGCTATTAACAAATGCGTAGGTTTGCGTTCTTGCTTTGTTTTGTGCCAATGAGAAGCCATAAACCTCATCGGTCATTTTTACAGGAATGGGCTTGCCTATTGCTTTCAAGCTACCATCCTTATTAATCTGATAAACATCGATTGTATTTGTTGTTCTGTTTGAACAGGCTGCAATATCAATTGTCTTGTCGCCCATTTTTATATCCTGACGAACGTCTACATTATTTATATTACCATCGGCATAATAAAACAACTGCTTACCGTCGAGATTATAAACGGCAAGACCTCCTTTTTTATCGGTTCCAATTATTCTACTTTCACTCGGGTTTTGTGAATTATACCAAATGGCAGGATCATCGGCAGCATCTTCATCTGTATCTCTATTACTAAGAGCGTCAGTTTCGGCATCAGCTTGAATGGTTTTAGTTATAAGAAGCGAAGCTTTTCTTGAGCCTTCGCTTTTTCTATCACATGCAGTTAAGTTCCACAGCAAAAGTATGGCTATTACGAGTTTAATTTTTGTCATTATTTAAAGAATGATTTGTTAGAAATACCTTAATTTAAGAGTAGATCATTCAATAATGTGAATGATCTACCTAAAACAGTTTAAAGCTTAAATGCTTTAGAAATTCATTTTCAGTCCCACATTAATTTTTGTGCCATAATATTCAGATTGCATGGTGTAGTTCTTATCACCTTGGTAGTAACGTAAAGGTTGATTTAAAATATTACTTGCAACGGCAAACACATTAATCTTTTTATTGATATTGTAGCTGGCATTAATATCCATATGCGTTATTTGATCGTAGTATCTATCGTAGAAGGCTGATTCTCCCCACTCGTCAACAAAATTATCGGCATATTGTAAGGATAAACGTACGCTTAACTTGTCTTTTTCGTAGTATAGAGATACGTTCATGTTATTCTCTGGTGTACCAACCATCGATAGGTCTTCGTTTTCTCTATTGTTTATTTTAATGTTCTTCATTTTTGAGTGCGTGTAAGTATAATTGGCATAGATACCAAAGTCACTAAAAAATCCGGGTAAGAAATCAAATTGACGTTGATAAGCGAATTCAAAGCCATACAAGTCTGCATCGCCCGTAATAATAGGCTGATAAAACTTACTCCACATATGCCCTGCGTAATCAAAATCTTTACGCTCAATGGTATTGGTAATATCTTTAAGCGATTTGTAGAAAGCTCCTCCTGAAACTAAACCGACATCGGATAAGTAATGTTCAAGCATTAAATCAAGATTCATCGACTGAGTTGGTTCTAAGTCTGTATTCCCAATTTTAATTTCGTTATCCTCTCGTTTAATCTCATTATGAGGCACCAAGTCGAAATATCGTGGACGCGAAATGGTATTGGTCCAAGCAGCCTTAAGTTTCGTATTTTTCGAGAAAGAATATTTAGCGATAATACTAGGCAATACGTTTGTATAATCTTTTTCTTCTTTTAGTGTTTTACTTATTGTAGGATCTCCACTTTCAGGAATATTAAGGTTACGTCCAGAATATTCTAATTTGGTTTGTTCGGCACGAACACCAAAAATAACCTTCAGTTTTTTACCAAAACTCTGATCGAGACGAAAATAAGCTGCATAAACATCTTCGGTTGCTTCAAAATTTCCCGACTCCTCTTCTAAGTTTTTATTCTTCTCATATTTCGAAGCATCAGCCAAGTTTAATCCACTTAAAAATTCTTTAGTAACGAAATGCCCAGCTAAATAATCTCCTGCCATAAAATTGCTTTTACTAACATCGAACTGATTGTTTAAAGCATCAGAAATAAAAGCATCTGTATTGTTTGGTTTGTAATCGTAAAATTTATTGTCGCGATTCTTTTCCTTGTTTTTGTATTTAACGCCTACTTTTAAGCTGTTCTTATAGTCCCCTTCCAAAATAGGAAACTTTACATCGAGCTTAAGGTTTTTATCGATATCTTCTGTCGTTTGAAACTGCTCGTTAAGCTCGTCTAAACCATATGCACTGCTTAAATCGGCATCATTAGCATTTGCAATGGTATACATTGGTTTTTTTGTGTTCGACAAGTCTGGATTTATAACAACATCCTTATCTACAAAGGTTACATATCTTTCGTTTGGACGATCTTCAGAGGCCTTAGAGTAAGATCCTTTCCAATCAAATTTCACACTTCCGAAATGATGTTCTCCATTTAATGAGAAGTTCATGGTTTTTTGATCTTCCAATCTGCGATCCTTTTCCGTTCCACCTTTACTCTGGCGATAAACTCTGGCAAGCCAAGTTTTATCATCTGCTTGCTTAATTTTTTTATAACGAAGACGGAATCTGTTCTCCCAGTCTTTTCTTCTATTATAAATCCCCTTAAGCTCAATCTTGTGATTCGGATTAAATTTATAATCGAAAGATGCCGAATAACTTTGGCGTATGCGTTGCAGCTTATAAGTTCGAACCTGAAAGTCCTTAACGAACACATTCCCTTTATCATCTTTGTCCCATTCGGCTTCGATATTATCCGAGCCTAATTGGTTGTCTTGGTAGGATGCAGAAAAAATCATACCAATACTCGATTCATCTCCAGTAATGAATCGATTACCATACATGCCTGATAGTAACAACTGAGGATCTTCACTTAAAAAGTTATAACCCGTTCCTACACGTAGCGATATTTTCTCCTCAAAAGGATTTGATCGAGTAACTAAATTTACCGATCCGCCGATAGCATCAGCTTCCATATCAGGCGTAACAACTTTATTTACTTCGATAGTCTGAACCATATCAGATGGTACTAAATCAAGCTGTACAGAACGGATTTCTGCTTCGGCAGAAGGAATTCTATCGCCATTAACTGTTACTGAATTGTATTCGGGAGCAGTTCCTCTAATATGCCCAAAACGAGCTTCACCTTGGTCGTATTGTACATTTATACCCGGAATTCTTTTTAAAGCATCACCAATATTATTATCAGGAAACTGACCAACTTGGTCAGAAGAGATCACGTTGCTAATATTGACATTATTCCGCTGCTGATTAAGGGCTCTTGCTTGTTCTTTCAATATTCCTTGCACGCTTACTTCGTTTAAAGTAACACCCTCGTTTAAGATAAAGTTTTCGGTATACGTTTTTGATGCCTCAATATGAATCTTTTTTAGAACTGTTTCATATCCAATGTATGAAATTTGAATTGTATAGTCACCTGGAAGTATATTAGCCATACGAAAAACACCATTATTATCAGATGCACACCCCTTATTCTTTCCAACAATAACCAAAGTCGCCCCTGGAAGAGGACTATTTTCAAGGTCTAATATACGTCCTGTTATACTAGCATATTGATTAACACTATTTACTTTCTTATTCTCTTCTCCAAAGCTTAAATAATTTAAGCTAGAAATAAATAGTAAACTTAATAATAGACAAACTGTTTTCATTAGATAAATTTTGATTTTAAGTTATTTTATTATCCTTTTCTGACACTGCAAATCTATTTCTTGTTTCAGGAGGTTTGGTTAGCTAATAGTAAAGTTTACATCAATTCTACAACTCTAAATCAAGAAAATTATAGAAAATTTAAGATTCAATAAACATTAAGAAAACAAGTATTATTAAGGCTTTTAATAAGATAATTAGTCGTGACTAAAGCAAGAAAAGCGAGTTCAAAAACTAATTTGAACTCGCTTTTATTTTTCAGATTAAGATTCTCACTTTAAACCAAAAAAGAATAAGTTAGCCAGAATAAGATTATTAAACCCATGACTAAAAATAGACGCTTCAACCGAAGTTTTGATTGAGCTTTTAATTCTCTTATCTCTGTTCGTAAGGCTGTTATTTCTTTTAAATTTCTGAGAACTTGTTTTAGATTTATATGAAAATCATCATCTTTTATCAGATAATCGATAATATGCCTTTTAAACAGATCAACTGCAACCTGAATATTCCGCTGTGCGCTTAACATGATAACTGGCAGATTATTATAACTTTCATTAATTCGTGCAGCAACATCTGCCCCAGTTTTTATCCCCTGATAATTCTCGTTTAATGCAAAATCAAGAATCACAATATCAGGCTTACAATGTTTTAATTCTCTAAAGAACGAATAAGCATTGTGAAAAACCTTTATGCGATAACCTTGGATTTCGAACCAAAGTTCTAATGCGTGAGAAAAGACTAGATCGTCGTCGAGGAGATAAACCAATTCTTTATTTTTATTTGACTTTTTCATCATCCTGATTTTAAAGGAAACGGTTCTTGCTACGTAACTTTTGCCTTTTTGAGAGTAAGGATTTTAGACTCGTAAGAAACACCTTTACATGGAGTAAACTTGGGTATTCTATGGCTAAAACAACAATGCTAAGTCCTACGAATATACCTTGCCAATCATACTCATATGCAATGCCCAATGAGGAAAGAAGTACTAACACATGAACTGCATACAAAATAAGTGCAGCTCTGGTATGATTCATCCCCGTTCTGGTTAACAGATGATGAATGTGAGTTTTATCGGCCAAAAAGGGTGATTTGCGTTTAAGAAGTCGCTGAATAGATACACGCAGCATATCGTATGTCGGAACAATTACAAGTCCGAATATCATAGTGATCTTGCTTGAGCCAGTCAGCGTTAAATTTCCCGTATCTGCGGAAGCAAATATCTTAAGACAAAGGTAAGCTGTAAGAAAACCAAGGACTAGAGAACCGGTATCGCCCATAAAAATGCTCGCCTTTTTGAAATTAAAGAGCAGGAAAGCCAATAAGCCACCAGCCATACCAAAACAAATGATATAATCGATTCGCTGATTTTGAGAAACAAAAAAGAGCCCCATCACAAACATGTTTATAAAACCTAGTCCGCCTGCTAAACCATCTATCCCATCAATAAGGTTAAAGGCATTAGTAATAGCAACTATAAAAAAGACAGTTACGACATACTGCATAATAATTGGGAGCTCGTGAATGCCTAAGAGACCATACATACTTGTAAACCTTATGCCTTGGCTTGCGATAGCAAAACCTAATAAAAACTGTATAAGTAATCGAACAGATGCATTTAGGCTTAATATATCATCTAAAACGCCTGTACTAACCAGAACAAATAGGCTCAATATTAAAATCGAGATACTTCCACAGTCTTGCAGCCCAATACAAAATAGAATGACAGAGATTAAGCTTATAAAAATTGGTAAACCTCCCAAGGTTGGCGTTGGTGTAATATGGGAAGCTCTCTGATTGGGTACATCTAACAAACCTTTTTTCTTAGAAATATAGATTAAAAGAGGTGTTAAGATTAAACAAACCAGAAAAGCTAACAAAAAAACGATTGATATTTCGAGATGAGTCTTCATGATCTAATTTTTAAAATTGATATTTCTGAGACACAAAATTGATCTACGAATCTCTATTCTGATAAAATAATAAAGCGTATTCAAGGTGTGCCATTTCATTCTCTATCAAGAATTCTCGCTTCATAAATGCCAGTTTGGGCAAGACATTCCTTTTAGTGTAATTATAATCGAAAGAGTAAATGATATTGGCATATTTTCGAGTAATAATTGCCCATGTGTATTCCTGTTGAGCGACCTTTTTTAGATTTTTACCAAGTTCATAATAATCATGAGTACTCTTTGTTAGGATAATATTTTTTAGATCAGCTTTTTCTCTAAAGAAAAGAGCCTGATTGTGTGTGCTAGCTCTATTGAATGCCACATTAAAGGCTATAATAGGTAAACCTAACATCATTGCTTCTACTAATGAAGGATTTGTTCCTCCGGCGCTATGCCCATGTATATAGAGATAACAATTTGAGCGCAGTGTATCTAAATGCACTTGATCGTAAATAGGATCAAGCAATAAAATATTTTCACAGTCAGCATATTTTGCTTTTAAATCTCGTCCATACTCACTCCCCTCCCAATTACCAACAAATACAAGTTTACGATATCGTAATTCTGAGAAGGTTTCTAAAATAAGGTGAACATTGTTTTCAGGCTCAATTCGACAGACCTTAAAAGCATAGGGTTCGACTATAAAAGGATAAAGTGCTTTCATTTTCGATGTAATATATTGCTCCTTGGCATGATCTGCACCATAGGCTATTTCGTGACTCAGGCTTTTATAGATTAAGGCTGTATACTTTTTTATAACCGCATTGTCAGTAATATCGGCATGTGAAAATCGAATTGCTAGCTTCTCTGAGAATCGCAGAAACTTCTTCACCCATTTATTCCATTTGTTTCTTCTCCACTCCAAGCCATCGATATTTACGATTAACTTTTTGTTGGTAAACAAACGAACAAAAGGAAAAATGAGTCCACCCGAAACGCCTAATACGATAAGAATATCAGCATAAAAAACAGCATGTATTATTGAAATAATATCATAAATAATGCTTTGCCAGCCATTTGCATTAAAGGGTAAATAAAAGATACGTGCTCCATTCCAGAATTTAGGTCGTTCTTCCTTTCCATAGCTCAATTTGCTATTATAAACCGATAGTTTAAATTCCTTGTTTAAGTTTAAAACCAAATGATGAGCAAGAGTTTCAAAACCTCCATATCGACCTGGTACACCTACGGTTCCTATTATGGCTATCTTTTTCATATCTAAATGTTTTAAGTTTATTAGTGGTTATAACGAGTCAAATATTATTCTCTACAACATATATTCAGACGCAGATTTTAATGATTTGATATGATCTATGTGCAAGACTGAAATAGACATTTTTAAAATCATATTTAATCAGTGTCTAAACATTTTTTGATAGTTGTAGTTAAAGTAATACCACAGTTATTGAGTCGTGATAATTCTTATTATTCTATTTCTTATTTACACCTATGAAAACAATGTGCCAAAAAAAAGCCCCTTTATATATGGGGCTTTCAGAACTTAAACAAGATAAACTAAACTTAAATTTGAAACATGAGTTTCATTTTGAAACTACATTCCGACAAGTATTTTTTGTATTTTCATTTGCATTATTTCTGGCATAAAATCTTTAATTCTATTTTTAGCATTCATCGAAAATCGATGATAGGCCTTGGGGGTTTTCCACATTCGCTTAATAGTCGATTTTATAGCAACTGTATCTCTTACATCAATTCGATAACCATTAACACCATCCTGAACAACTTCGGCAATGCCTCCCACTGGAGGAACAATAACTGGAACCCCATAACACATGGCTTCAAGAGCTGTTAATCCAAATGTTTCGACCCACTTATCAGGATGAGAAAGATTTAAAACCATAAAGGCTCGGGAATAAAAAAGGTGTACGTTGGTTTGTACAGGGAATATCTTAAGGTTTTGAGGAATAATACAGTCTTTAAAAAAGTCTCCTAAAGCCTCGAAAGGTGCATTCACAACCAATTCGAATTTAATGTTTGGCATCTCACTAGCAAGGTTCACAAAATCGAATACACCTTTGTAGGCTTTTAAACTACAAAGCATTAAAACCGTATCGCGCTTTTGCTGCACAGCATATTCTTTAGCCTTCATCATAAATTCCTTTGACAATGAATTGTACACAACATGAGGCGTTGTCTTCTTTATCGGCTCCTCATCCTTTAAAAATTCCGAAACATATATCACATCAGTCGCTGATAATTCAACAATCTTAAAAAGATACCATTTTAAGATTTGAGGTTTTATTGAAGTTTCGTGTAAATGACAGATAACGGGCTTACCCATAAATTTACCTGCCAACAAAGCTCCAAAAGGAAGAACTGTATTTACATAGAATACCACATCTTGATTCCAATATTGAAACAAACGCAAAAAGAGAATAAATTGAGAAAGAAATAAACGAAACAAAGTCAGTAGTTTCACAGAACTCCATTTGTAATAAAATGGCTGATAGTTAACCTTATCTAAATTAGAAAGGAAGCCTTCGTCTTCATTTTTAGCACAAAAAAGATCGACTTCATTACCCAATTTCACAAAGCCTTGAATCACCTGAGACAAAACCTTTGGGCTTCCACTATAATCGTTCAAAAGATGAAAACATATAATCTTATTTTTCATAACTTATCGATTTAAAACTTGTGAATAAACATCTTTTAAAACCTCTCCTTTCCTATCCCATCTGAAATGAGATTCGAACCTGGCTCGGGCTTTTTGAGAAAGCCTTTGTCGATAGTATTTACAGTCGTTAAGAATTGCTAAATACTCTGCAAAGGCTGTAACGCTTCTCTCTGGCGCCAAATAGGAAACCTTTAAACTTGCATCTCCTGCTAATTCGCCTGGACCACAATTGTCGAAACACAGAATAGGTAAGCCATACGAGAGAGCTTCAGCGATGACCATACCTGCTCCTTCGTGAGAAGGAAATAGAAATACTGATGCTTTCCGATATTCCTTGTCTAAGTCAGTTTTCGACATCCAATTCAGGATTTCTACTGAATCATTCAAATCATATTTCTGAATCAAAGCCTTCAATTTATCCTCATCGGGACCTTTCCCAATCATTTTAAATTTCACATTGGCTTTTTGATCTTCATTTAAAGTTTGATAGAACTGAATGAATGCTTTTAATGCTATTTCGAAGCCCTTTAACGAAACAAAACGCCCTACTGAAAGCACTGTGAACTTATCCTTTAATTGAGGCTTTATATAAGACACATCTGTTGCAGCCACTTGCGATAAGTCAACTTTTCTATCAGCCTCTAATCCTAAAACGCCTTCAACCTGAGAGTGCATAACCAAGACTTTATCGCTTTTACTTAAGGTCTTTTTTAAGAAAGGGTCATGCTTCCAAAAATAATTCTTCACAAACCATTTAAGGCGATCTTTCACTTGGTCCATAAAATTGTGCGATAAATATGCCGACGGAATTAGAGGATGATGACCAACGGGGCCCCAAACCATTGGCTTGCCTAATTTCCACAAAAATGAAGGTGTCCAATCGTTATGGAAATTAAGATTATGAACCACATCGAATTCGATATGAGTCTTTTTCACAAATTGTGGAAGAAAGAATTGCCATAACAAATAATACAGCATTGCTCCTTGCTCTCCTCTTTTCCAAAAACGCATCCATTTAGGTGTATCGAAATACAAAAACTGAATGTTTTGATATAGAACATTAGGAGACTCGAGCATAAAAGCATCAATAGCAGATCTGTTATTTTCACGAGTAACAGCAATCACCTTATTATATCGAGCTATTTGAAGAACAAAGTTCCAACCAGTCCCATCTTCCGATCCTTTATAAGGATTTATAGCATATACCGAGGCTAATATTGTTTTCATAGGATTGTGTATTTTTTGTTTTAAACCTTCTAATTGATTTATGCCGATCTTTTTATTAGAACGGAGGATCTTCTTTTAATGACCTTTGCAGGAATGCCACCAATAATTGAATTGGCCGGCATGCTTTTGGTTACAACGGCACCTGCAGCAATCACACAATTATTGCCAACGGTAACGCCATCGAGAATTGTGACTTTGGAACCTATCCAACAATTTTTTCCTATTCGAATACCTTGCCGGTCGGTTCCCTGATGACGAATCAACTCTTTATCTGATGAGCAATTGTGATTCTCGGGATGACAGCTTAAATATTGTCCAACAATACAATCGTCACCAATCTCTAAACCTCCTGCTCCTCCTAAATAGGCATACTCACCTATTCCAACGTTATTACCAATGTGAATAAACTCACCCATATCGTTAAAGGTGTTAGAAATGATTACTCGACTAAAAGCTCCGATACCAGAATTATGACCGATTCGAATCTCTCCTTTACCCAAAGCACTGAGGAAAACAAAATCGTCAAGTTTAACCCATTTGCCCAATCGAATATTCTTAAGATTAAAGAATCTCACACCTCTGCCTAATAAAAGAAAATTGGGTGATCGAAATCGAAGGAGTAGTCGTGTAGAACGCAATAAACACATGAGTTTATCGAGTGTAAGTCCAATTAAAACCATTAGACTGATATTAGGATCGAAAGAAAACTGTGGGTTTCTTCTTTGTATTATTTTTTCGAGTAATGCTTTCATCATATTCCATTTAAGGGTGAACAAAACTTGTGTGATTATAGATTGTGTTGAACCTGCTTAAATACTTCTTGCAGTGTTTCTTCTCTATCGATATTTTCGATGCAGTGATATTTCGAATGCGCATATTTTTGTTCGAATCGATTAAACGTAGAGAAGTAATTCATGGTTAAGCGCGAAATATCACTTGTAGAAAGTTCCTTCTTACGTTCTCTTATAATTTCGGGTGAGGCGTAAAAGAAAAAATTATGTTGCGGTTTTAAAATGAACGCATACAATCTATTTACAATCTTTTTTGAGATACTGATATTTGATCTTCGAGGATCGTTTATAAAATCGAAATAAAACCGATCGTATAGAACTACATAATCTCTAGAAACGTAGCGAATGCTTACATAAATCTGCCCCAATAAGTAGTCGGTGTAATAATAAGCGAAACGCAATATCGAACTTATAAACCCATGGTTATTGCCTTGGTGCGGTAAGGTTTCTCCAGCCCTCTTTTCAGCTTCTTTTTTCCCATACCTAAAAGCACTTAGAATTGGAAACAGTGAAGGTCTATGTCTTAGAATAACTACTTTTTTACGGTAATCTCTTTTCAATCTCTCAGCGACATCATTAATAAGAGTCGATTTGCCAGCACCATCAACACCACTAAAGCTAATCACCAAACCTTTTCGAAACATTAAGCTACGTGCTGTATCAATCAAGTATCTAAGCGAATTTGTCAAGAATCTAAATCTTGAGTTAAGATTCTGGTTTGAAATCTGTCTCTTTATAAGATGAATATTATCGAATAAGCCTTGAAAAGTCTGACTTAGGTTTGCTCCATATATACCATAGTGAGTATAAACAAACAGACGGAAACGATCTTGATCTTCATTTTTCAATTGTCTGAAAAACCTTTGATGCTTCTCTGAAATCTTGGCATTATTCAGCAAATAAAATAGAATGAGGTAATTCAAGTCATCCTTCTTTCTCGGCAACTTAATGCCCTCCGAATTCATAAATGCTTTATCAAGCACTTGATTAGCATCCATAAACACAAGGTTTTTACGAATAAGCTTTGTTATTAAATCAAGGCTTAAAAATGAGCCATCAGAAAAAAACAATTCCGCAGTTGCCATAAAACTTTTCTGGAAACTTTTAACTCGTCCTACCAGAACATGTGATTTACAAAATGCTAAAACTTCCTTTTTTGCAGTTTCTGAAATCAGAAGATCCACATCTGAACTTGTACTAATATTCGCCATTTCCACATCTCTACTATGCAACCAAGCGTACCTTTTATTCATAAGGAATTGGAATAAATCTGAAATAAATATCTTCCTAAATGATTCATTTTTCATCAGTTTAATTTCACTATCAAGCGCTTCTTTCCAAACTTCAGTTAACCAATTGACCTGAGTATGAAGCTTAGCTTGTTGCTGATAAATATTGATGTAGTAAGAGATATTATAGAGTAAGTACAAGCGGAAATTCAGTTTTATATCAACATCAAATTCCGCAACAAGTTCCTTAATCACGGTATTCTCCGAAATAATCTGTTCGATACTTTGATAAATGTCTTTATAGTTCTGCTTTTCAACTAAAATTTTAGATTGAAACACAAAATGAAACAAATCGAAAAGCATTGGTATACCCGGCTTTGCTAATTCCCAATCGATCACGGCAAGTTTATTCTGATCAGATGGAACAAAAAGGTTCCATGGCGTAAAATCCATATGAGCCCATGTCATATTTACTTTCTGATCGAAATCTATAGCATCGAATAAACGCTTACTAAAGAAGCATAACTCTTCATGAAAAGGAATATGACTTTGGAATTTATAACCAGTCATCATAGTTCTCAAATCTTTATAGAACAATGAACCTTTAAGCCTTATCGATCTATTTTCGAGTGCATATAAATCTTTCAGAGCTAATGCATGAAGGTTTGTAAAAGCATGTGTCGATTTAATTTTGGATTCACTAACATTATTGACAAACAAATCTCCATTACCCAAATACTTCGATTTTGGTAAAAGCATATTTGTGAATGTCTTATCTTCCATAGCCTTTAGCATCGTATTTTCAGCAGATACCAGACACAAGGATTCATAGCTGATAGGATGCTTTATGAAACCAATGGTTTTACGCTTTTTGTGCAGAGCAAATAATACTTTTCTATTGGGTCCTACTGTACCAGTAAAAACAGAAAAAGAATCAAAATCTAATCTCTTTTTCCAACTTTCCTGCAATGATAATCTTCGCGAAAAGAAATAAAAACGCCCAGATACAATCAAGAACTGGAGTTTCAACATAAATAAAAGTTTGAAAAGTAGAATCAAGACTTTCCCCTTTAATCCAGAGGTATTATATAGGTCTAAGAAACCAGGGAATTTTGATTTAGAAGAAAAAATCCACCTAACACTTCCATCGGGATTATTAATATATGAAAAAGCGTACTGATGCCTCTTTTCCCCATTTAGTTTAAATGCCTTTTCAGAGAAATAATAGTCGTATCCCTCTAGCAATTCTCCATTTGTCCAACATTCTTTTCCATGAAAACGATCAGGGAGAAAAGATTTTTGAATTATTTTTCGATCATTTATTGATAGTTTATTCGTCATAGCTGTGTGATTTGGGTATACTAAATCACATCTTATGCCAACGAATCATAGCTGTCCAAACACCCATATACAAAGGGATATAAGGATATTAACATTCCAGATTAGTCCTTATTTA
>JADGEF010000110.1 GCA_016744515.1 Marinifilaceae bacterium
GTACGCACGGTTCTGTGAGAGGGATAAATATAGGATAGTGTTTGTTATCCTATATTTACCCTACTTGATTATTTTAGATTTGTAAATACAAATAATAACTTCTAGTTAATTATTGCATTTTTGTATAATCAATAGATCGTGAGATATGAGAATCAAGACATGAGATTGATTTACAAATCACTTATAATCAGAATATTGCGATAAGCATAATGAGTCATAAACAGGCTTGTTATCAAATACTTATAAAACATTACCGAACTATTGATAATGCGAAGAATAAAGATTTATAGTTTTTCATTCTTAATAGAATCAAGCTCTTGATGAAAAGTAATATAATGCTTATCTTAAAAAGAGCTTCTGAAGTGTTTTTTTTAGAAGGAATGTATTGAATTTAGAATTTCAATTGTATAAATAGATAAGATTCGAATGTTAAAGGAATTAGTATTAAAAAATAGAAGTTATCGTCGTTTTTTTCAAAACGAACTTATTGAGAAAGCTCAGTTGAGACGATGGCTGGATTTAGCTAGACTTGGGGCATCTGGAAGAAATGCACAGAGCTTAAGATATGTGACAGTAACAAATCAGAGCTTGTGTAAACAGGTTTTTGATAATTTATCATGGGCTGGTTATTTAAGTAATTGGGATGGACCAATTGAAGGAGAACAACCAGTTGCATACGTCATCATGCTAAATGATGAAAGTTTAAGTAAAAATTACTTTTGTGATGATGGTATAGCAGTTCAAAATTTGATATTAGGTGCTGTTGAGGATGGATATGGTGGTTGTATTCTCAGAGCCTTTAAAGAGAAAAATATTAGAGAATTATTAAATATTTCTGTGGATTATTCAATTATCCAAGTGGTTGCCTTAGGGAAACCTAAGGAGAAGATTGTTATTGAAGAGATGAAAGATGAAGATATAAAATATTGGAGAGATGAAAATGGCGTACATCATGTACCTAAAAGAAAGCTCGAAGATCTTGTAATAAATGAACTTTAGACCAAAACACTTTGCCTTATGAGAAAATTAATATTTTGCTGTGCTATTATTTTAGCTTTCATCTATTCGAAAGATTCCAAAGCTCAGAGATATAATCTTGATTCTATATTTTTTACTGGAGCCGTTATGGATCAATCTAATTTTAAAGGTCTGCCATATGCGCATTTCAATGTGAATAAGAAACGAGGAGGTACTACAAATGAGTATGGGAGATTTTCTTTTTGGGTAAATTCTGGGGATACGATTAAATATTCATTTGTAGGTTATCGTGATGTAAAGGTTGTAGTTAGTGACAGTTTACAGCAGAAGGATTATCTATTCGGTGTATTTCTCTCAAAGGATACTATTGCACTTCAGGAAGTTTTAATTTTACCTCGTTTTGGTGATTTTAAAGAAGCGTTTAAGAATGCTAAGATTAATACACCAGAGTATGTTAGGGCAAAAAATAATGTGAATTCAGCGACTTATGAGGCTTTAACAAAAAGACCTACCACGATGGATGCTAAAGCAAATACGGACTTATTGATTAAAAATCATGTAAGTGGTATTGAAAATAAAACGATGGTGCCAACAGAAATGATGGCAGGAGTTAGTACAACACGAACCTTACCCGAACTAAAAAGGTTGAAACGTAAAAGGGAAATGAAAATATATGATGCAATGGTTACAGATGAAGAGGTTAAAATCCTTCAGCAAATGTTTAAGTATGGTGTAAAAAAGAAATAAAAAAAAGCGGTGATTTATCACCGCTTTTATTTTATCCTCTACTAAATAATGCTTTAATAATCAGCATAGCCATTTTTGGATTTTCTTTAAGTCTACGAGTAGAATACCCAAACCAATCTTTTCCAAAAGGCACATATACTCTCATTGGATGACCTTTGTCTAAAATAGACTGTCTCAACTCAGGAGTTACGCCATATAGCATTTGGAATTCATATTTGTCTTTAGGTACGTTATATTTTTCAATCAAATCGTATGCTGGCTGAATTAGGTTTTTATCGTGAGTCGCAATACCAGGATAGATTTTATTTTTTAACATGAAGTCTAGATCTTTGATATAGTTCTCATTGATTTCTTCATATTTCTTGAAAGCAACTTCATTTGGCTCTACATAAATACCCTTACATAAACGGTAGTTAAGGCTAGATTCTTCTTTTATATCCATCATGCTTTCAAGATCTGTAAGAGTACGCTTAAGATAAGATTGAACAACTAGACCAACATTATTTGGAAATTCTTTTTTCAGACGTCTAAACATGTCAATTTCTAAATCCACACATGGTGAATCTTCCATATCAATTCTTACGAAATTATTGTATTCTGCAGCTTTAGCAACTACAGTTCTGATATTCTCATAACAAACTTCAGGATCGATTAGCAAACCGAAGAACGTTGGTTTAACAGAGTAGTTACCATCAATTTTGTTTTTTTCGAAAGCCTCAATAATAGCCATATAGGCATCTCTGTTTTCTGTAGCTTGGCTTAAGTCTTTAATGAATTCACCTAAAAGGTCAACAGTAACTTTAATGCCTTGAGCATTTAGGTCTAGTGATGCTTTAATGGCATCTTCAATAGTTTCTCCTGCAATATATCTTTTAGAGAATATCCAAACTAACTTCTTTGGCATGTATGGCAGGGTCGCTGCAATCATTTTAGTAAACATCGCTTGTGGTATTAAGGGTTAATCTTGGGTTTTTTTTGTTGGTTAAAAGTATACATCATGTGAAATAAAAAGAATGACGTTTATCAGCTAATTCGATTGATTTTGAATAAGCTGTTATTTTCCCCTATCAAAAGAAAAATCTATCTCATAAATTTTTCCATTATCATTTTAAACTTATATTTGCTAGGCTTAAGTTAAAACTGAGCAAGACTCTAAGTTTTTATCAATCTTGAGTTGTATAAATAAGTACCTAAATCAATTAAATATTCGCTACTATTCGTCTACGAAAATAATTTCAACGGAGATTACATTTCATAGACAAATTTTTCTGATTAGAGTTTTTCTTTTCAGATTGGCATTTAAAATTAAACAAGAAAATATGAAAAATTTATCTATTGTTCTGAATGCAATTTTAATTGTTGCTGTTGGAGTTTTATTCTTTTTACATTTCTCGGATGGAGATAAAACAGAAGTGAAAACTGTTGCTGGAGAAGGTGCTGTTGTATATGTGAACACAGATTCATTATTATCAAATTATAATTTTTCTGTCGATTTGAATGAGAAGTTTCTTAAGAAGCAGGAAGATTCTAGAACTGATTTTAATTTTAAAGCTCAGAAGCTAGAAAAAGAGGCTGTTGATTTTCAACGTAAATTGCAAAACAAAGGTTTCCTTAACCGCGATCGTGCAGAAAAAGCACAAAGAGATTTGATGGCTAAGAAGCAAAATTTGGAGCAGCTTGATAGAAAATTAAGTTCTGAATTAATGGCTGAGCAAAACGATAACTCTAAGCGTTTATTCGATAGTGTGACTAACTATTTAGAGCTATATAACGCAAAGCATAAGTTTAACTTGATTATTAGCACTACTAAAGGTGGAACGGTATTATATTCTGCTAACGGTTTAGATATCACAAAAGATATTATTGATGGCTTAAATGCTAGATATAAGAAATAAGACGTAAAAAATTGAATTAAAGGGCAGAGGCTAATGGCTTTCTGCCCTTTTTTTAATCTTTGTATCTGGTATGGTATAATTGTTCATATCATTTACAAACTAATGACAGTTTAAAGAAAATAGACAAATGAGTTTCGCAGATAAATACCTTAAAAAGCAACAAGTTTTTCCTGATTACATTACTAGCGAGGTGCCAGAAAACCTAGAACTTGTAGTTACTATTCCTTGTTACGATGAACCTGATTTAATTTCGAGTTTACAAGCACTGTGGCTTTGCGATAGACCAAGTTTCAATGTTGAAGTTATTGTGATTGTTAACTCAGGAGAGTTGGTTTCTGATGAGGTGTTAGATCAAAATAAAAAAACGATTACCGATGCTCAAGAGTGGATTGCTGAGCATGAAGATGATAAAATAAAGTTCTATTTAATTGATCAGCCTAATTTGCCAAAGAAATCAGCGGGAGTTGGTTTAGCACGTAAGATAGCCATGGATGAGGCTGTAAGTCGTTTCAATAAAATTGGGAAGGCTAACGGTATTATTACAGGTTATGATGCAGATTCGTCATGCGATACCAATTACTTTACAGAGATAGAAAAGTTGTTTAAGAAGTATCCTAAAGCGAATGGTGCAAACATTTTTTATGAGCATCCACTCGAAGGTGAAGAATTCAGTGAGTTGATCTACAATTCAATTGCTCAATATGAGTTGTATTTACGCTACTATATGCTTGCCATGCGCTTTACTGGTCATCCTCACGCATATCATACAGTGGGGTCGAGTTTTGCTGTATCTGCCAACGCATACATCAAACAAGGAGGTATGAATCGCCGTCAGGCTGGAGAGGATTTCTATTTTCTGCAAAAGATTATTGCATTGGGTAAGTTCTATGAAATTAAGCATACCCGTGTTATTCCTTCACCTCGCACATCCGATCGAGTACCTTTTGGAACAGGGAAAGCAATGTCCACTTTTGTAAGCGAAGGCATCAGCAATTATAAAAACTATAACTATGCTGCCTTTAAGGATCTAAAAATATTCTTCGATAGAGTTGATGATTTCTTTGGAGTTGATGAAGATACTTTTATTAATAAATTGATAGTTGAATTACCAGGCTCAGTTCGAAGTTACTTGAAGGAAGATAATTTCTTCGACGCATTAGATGAAATTAATCGTAACTGTGCTTCTGTCGATGCATTTAGAAAGAAATTTTTTGGCGCATTTAATGCTTTTAAAGTTCTAAAGTATCTGAATAATGTGCATGAACAGTTTATGGAAGAGGAAAGTGTGATTGTAAGTGCAAAACTCTTACTCAAAGACTTAGGTGTTGTAACGAAAGGGATTTATTCTGCTAAGGAATTACTTGAGATTTATAGAGAATACGAAAAGACACATTAGGATATAAAAAAAGCATGGATCTAAATCCATGCTTTTTTGTTGTTTCTCTATTTATGAATCTGCAGGGAACTCTTTCAAATTATCTAGATAAATTTTCATCCCCGTTTTAGGATCGTAATTTGAACTTGGACCTGAAATACAACCTCCTTCACAAGCCATAACTTCAATAAAATTACCACTAGTCTTACCTGTTTTAGAAAAGGCTTTTAACATGTTGATTTTCTTCTTGTCAAGACCATTAACGATAACAGGTTTAATATTAACATATGGTTTAACTTCAAGAACCGATTGAGCAACCCCACCACTAGCTGCATAAGCACGTCCATGATTCTTAATGCTACGATCAAGCTCTATTGGATTACCGTCTATATTAATGTGCCAACCTGCAAATAAGCCTGAAAGTTCCTCAAATGTCATCACATAATCGACAGTTGGATCTTCCATTCCTTCACGACGTTTAGCAATACATGGACCGATGAATACAAATTTGGCATTGGGATATTGTTTTTTTGCCAATTCAGCAGCATAATACATAGGGCTTTTGGTATGAGAAACATACTTTTCCATATTAGGAATGTGTTTTTTTACAGCCGAAACGTATGCAGGGCAACACGAAGTTGTCATAAAAGGTGCGCCATCTTCTAATCGTTCCAGTAGTTCATCAGCTTCATTTACAGTTGTAGTATTGGCACCTTTTGCAACTTCAATTACATCATGGAATCCAAGTTCTTTAATAGCACCAATTACATTTTCAGTTTTATATTTGAATTGTCCGTATAGAGCAGGAGCAACTAAAGCAATGGTTTCTTGTTCCGATTTTAAAGATTTCATCACATCTACAATTTGCGAGTTCTCCATAATTGAACCAAATGGGCAAGCCGTAATACATTTACCACAATCGATACATTTATTTTCATCGATTTGTTCTTTGCCATGTTCATTTTTACTAATAGCACCCACAGGACAAGCATTTTCGCAAGGTACAGGCATGTATATGATAGAGTGATAAGGACAAACATTCATGCAAATACCGCAGTTGATACAAGATTTTGGATCAATTTGAGCTTGACCATTGGCATTCCAGTTAACAGCTTCTTTGGGGCAGTTCATCATACATGGATGAGCAACACAGCCCTTACAAAGGTTGGTTACTATATATGAATTTTGCACACAAGAGGTACACGCTTCATCTACTACGGTAAGAATTTTATCGATAGGATTCTTTCTTTCAAGAGCCTCTGTTGCATACTCAGCTAAAGTTTTAAGTTCATCACGATCTTCCTTTAATTCGCATCCCAATAGAGGGATAAGTTTTTCTTTGATGATAACTCTTTCTTTAAAAATACAACAGCGATCAGAATTTTCTCTATTTCGAGGAGCCATTTCTAGAGGAACTCTATCAAGGTTTGTAACAAGTTTTTCTTCGTTAAAGAGTTCAGCCATATTCGCTACTAAATCTCTTCGGATAATCATGGTATTGTCAACGTAAGCCATCTTGTTATATTATATTTTTCTTGTAAGTCTGTTTTTTTTGATGCCGCAAAAGTAGATATAATATGTCCCTTTTTGTTGTAGGATTTGTATGTTCTTTAGTTATGTTTCGATTAAATATCGGATTAAAAAAAAAGCTCAAATGTATCATTTGAGCTTTTCTTTTTTATTTCTTTTCGACGACCTTTAAGCCAAGTTCTTTACCTTTTTTGAGCATGTATTGATATGCATCTTCATGGTTATTTTGAATCTCACCATCGAGAATAGCATCTTTAATTGCCGTTTTAATATCTCCAATAACTCTTGAGGGAGAAAGATTGAATGTGCTAATCACTTCTTCTCCGCTTATAGGTGGTTGAAAATTTCTAATGGTGTCTTTTTCTTCAACCTCTTTTAGTTTTTGTCGGACCAGTTGGAAATTGTCAAGAAATTTTTTGACTTTGGCTTCATTTTTAGAAGTAATGTCCGCTTCGCACAAAAGCATTAACTCTTCAATATCATCTCCAGCATCAAAAAGTAAACGGCGAATAGCAGAATCAGTCACAATTTCCTGAGCTAAAACGATAGGGCGCATATGTAGGGAAACCATTTTTTGAACGAATTTCATTTTTTCATTCAAAGGCAGTTTCATATTCTTAAAGATCTTTGGAACCATTTTCTCACCAATAAAATTGTGAGCATGGAAAGTCCAACCAATATCTTTTACGAATTTCTTTGTTTTAGGCTTCGCTATATCGTGTAGCAAGGCTGACCATCGTAACCATAAATTATCTGAATAGGAGCACAAATTATCTAGTACCTCAAGTGTATGATAGAAATTATCTTTGTGACTAATGCCGTTTCTAGTTTCTCTCCCCTTTAATTTACAAAACTCAGGGAAGATGATTTGAAGTAATCCTGCTTCATCAAGCAATTTGAAACCAATAGATGGTTTTGGCGACATAACGATCTTATTCATCTCCTCAACAATTCGCTCTTTAGAGATGATATGAATTCTGTCTTTATTAGCTTTAATTGCTTCGAAGGTAACATCAGAGATTTTAAAGTCCAGTTGTGTTGCAAAGCGAATAGCACGCATCATTCTCAATGGATCATCAGAAAAGGTAATGATAGGATCTTGAGGTGTTTTAATAATCTTGTGTTGAAGATCTTCTACGCCACCAAAGGGGTCGAGTAATTCTCCGAAATTATCTTTGTGTAGGCTTAGTGCTAGTGCATTTATGGTGAAATCTCTACGTTTTTGATCGTCATCTAATGTGCCATCTTCAACTATAGGATTACGTGATTCTCTTTGATACGACTCTTTACGAGCTCCAACGAACTCAACTTCAACGCCCTTATATTTAAGCATGGCAGTACCATAACTCTTAAAAATAGAGACCTTAGTGTTACCTGCTTTTGCAGCTACTTTCTTAGCTAAGTCAATGCCACTACCAATTACAACAACATCAATATCTTTCGATCCTCTTTCAAGAAAAAGATCTCTAACAAAGCCTCCAATCACATAGGATTCAAGGTTTTCTTTAGTAACTATTTCTGATAGTATAGGGAATATAGGGTGTGTTAAAAATCTCTTCACGTTCTTTCTTGTTTGTATTTTCATTAAGGAGCGCATACTCTAATAATAATTTCAACTCCTCGAATCGACAAAAATACAATTATTTAGGATGATTCTAAAATATAAGAAAAGATAATCAAATGGAATTTGGGATTAATAAAGGTCGGATCAATCTCAAACGACACGGGATTTCATTTAATGGGATAAAGTTTTAACAAGTTTTTAAGAGTGCTTTTGATCTGAATGAAATAGCTTAGCACTATTATTGATGTATATTTGAGCACAACATTAAATTCGATGATTATGAGAATATTTATAAAATCAATTTTCCTTATGAATTTTGTTTTACTATGCTTGGCTGGTTTTTCACAGTCAAAAGTTATTGCTTTAGATGATGATGGCTTTAAAGAAAAGGTTTACGACTTTGAGAAAGAAAAGGAGTGGGTATTTAAAGGTGATAAACCAGTAATAGTCGATTTTTATACCACTTGGTGTGGACCATGTAAAAGAGTTGCTCCAATTTTGGAAGAGTTACAGAAGGAATATGGCGATGCGATTCAAATTTATAAGGTAGATACCGATAGAGCTAGAAAAGTGGCTCAAGCATTTCGAATTACAAGTATCCCATCTTTTTTATTTATCCCTGCTAAAGGCGAACCACAAATGGCAAAAGGAGCTTTCCCAAAATCAGTTTTTGTAAAAGCTTTAAAGGAAGTTATGGGCGTAAAGGAAGTGTCTAAAAAGAAATAGAAGGTTATTAAGTCTTTAAATATGAGTGCATCCAGTTGTATTGGGTGCCTTTTTTCGTTCTCTGTTTTGATTAACTTTAGCCTTGGGTATTGATAATCATAGGTTTGTGATCTGATTTTTTGTTCTTCGCATAACTTGTATCCTATAGAAATCAAATTACCTTTGCGCACTAATAACAGTGGGGTGCCTTAAATAAACGGGCTGAGATTATACCCTTAGAAACAGATTTATATCGGTTTCTTACACCTGATCTGGATAATGCCGGCGTAGGGAATTGCGAAATCACTATTCGTCTGATATCTCATCTTAAGAACCTCATTGCAATATTTTTTTATCAAATGCTGAGTATTCAGCCTAAAAAAACTTTATTGTAATGTCTACAATTAAATTCAATTTATTTTTCAGAAAAGTAGCCATGCTACTTGTATTTCAGTTTATCTGTTACGCAGGATTTTCACAAATTACTGTTAATGGTAAGGTAACTGATAGGAAAGGGAACACGCTTCCAGGTGCAACGATTACTATTAAAGGAACCTATTTGGGAACTATTGCTAATTCGTATGGAGAGTATCAGTTTAAGAACTTGAAAAAAGGTGATTTACAGTTTGATGCTTCTTTTTTAGGATACGAAACACAAATTATTAGTGTAAGCTTAAACGAAAATAAGGTCATTAACTTCGAATTACAGTCAAACGCCATAATGGCCGATGAGGTATTGGTATCGGCAACACGTGCAGGTAATAAAACGCCAGTTGTTGTAACTAATGTGACTAAGGATGAGTTGAATAAAAGAAATTTAGGTCAGGATATTCCTATGTTACTGTCGTTAACCCCATCATTTGTTACATCTTCCGATGCTGGTGCAGGAGTTGGTTATACAGGTTTTAGAATTCGAGGATCTGATGCCAACCGTATTAATGTGACTATTGATGGTATTCCATTGAACGATTCAGAATCTCATGGTGTTTATTGGGTCAATATGCCTGATTTCACTTCTTCTCTTGAGGATATTCAAATACAACGTGGTGTTGGAACATCAACTAGTGGAGCTGGAGCTTTTGGTGCAAGTATTAATATGCAGACACAAAATGTGAATGCGAAACCATATGCTGAAATTTCAAGTTCGGTTGGTTCATTCAATACCTTTAAAAATACGGTTAAGATTGGAACAGGTTTAAAGAAAGGTTTTGCTTTCGATGCCCGTTTATCTAAAATTACATCCGATGGATTTATCGATAGAGCCAGTTCTAATTTGCAGTCGGCTTATTTTTCTGCAGGTTACTATGGAGAAAGAACCAGTGTGAGAGCTAATGTTATTATAGGTAAAGAAAAAACGTATCAAGCTTGGAATGGTGTACCGAAAGTACGTTTAGAAAATGATGAGGAAGGTATGCAACGTTATGCTGACCATTGGTTATTTAGCAGTCATGACGAGTCAATTAATATTGAGACTTTGGCTCATATGAAAGCCTCTGATTCTAGAACCTACAATCAGTATACGTATAAAAACGAAACAGATAATTATTGGCAAAAGCATTATCGTTTATTCTTAACACATATTTTTTCTGATAATGCAAAATTTAATATAGCTTTTCATTATACGCCAGGTGAAGGTTATTACGAACAGTTTAAGAAAAATGATAAGCTTAAGAAATATGGTTTGTCTCCAATTGTAATTGGATTAGATTCGATTAAGAAAACTGACGTAATCCGTCGTAAATGGTTAGATAGCGATTTTTACGGGACTGTATTTTCTTTTTCCAAAAAAATGGAAGGATTAGATTTAGTTGCTGGTGGTGGCTGGAATAAATATGATTGCGATCATTTTGGTGAAATTCGTTGGATGAAAAATGCGGGTGATACGTTCTTAGGTGATAAGTATTACGATAATAATGGTACAAAAGAGGATTATAATGCCTACTTAAAAGCCAATATTGCTGTGGATGAGCAATTGAGTTTGTATGCTGATTTTCAAATCAGAGGTATCGATTATAAAATAAAAGGGATTGATTCTGATTTAAGAGATATTAGTCAGAAACATGATTTTCTATTTTTTAATCCTAAGCTTGGGTTGAATTATGAGATTAATGAAAATAACCGTCTTTTTGCTTCGTTTGCCATTGCTAACCGTGAACCTAATCGAAGTAATTATATCGATATAGAACAAGGAAAAGTTCCAACAAGCGAACGTTTATTCGATTATGAATTAACGTATAAATTTACAAAGGCTAATTTTCTTCTTGAAGCTAATTTGTATTACATGAATTATAAAGATCAGTTAGTTTTGACTGGTGGTGTAAATGATGTTGGTTCAGCTTTAATGATGAATGTTGATAAATCTTATAGAATGGGTATTGAGTTGAGTGCAGCTGCAAATATTACAAAATCCATTTCATGGAAAGGTAATTTATCTTTAAGTGAAAATAAGATTAAGACCTTTACCGAAGGTGTTGAGAATTGGGATGAAGGTGGTAATACATTGTTTGACTTAGGGAAAACGGATATTGCTTTTTCACCAAATGTTACTGCTAATTCAATATTCTCTTACAATAAATCAGGATTTGGAGTTCAGTTAATTGATCAATATGTAGGTAAACAGTATATCGATAATTCATCAAGTAATGACAGAAGTCTGGATGCTTATACCGTATCAAACATCAACTTATCATATGAGTTTAAGCCTAAGTTTGCTGAGAGTTTAAAATTCAATATCTTGGTTAATAATGTATTCAATGCTGAGTACGAGTCGAATGCTTGGGTATACTCTTATATATATGGTGGCAAGCGTTATGCTATGGATGGTTATTTCCCACAAGCAGGAACAAATTTTATGGCTGGAGTTAGCTTGAGATTTTAATAAAGATTAAATTTGATTGAAAATCAATAATACAATTACCAAGCTGAGAGTTTCCTTTCAGCTTGGTATTTTATAAAAACACGATGTTAGATTGGATCAGTACAAATAGTGTTGAGATTATAGGAACGCTTTCAGGTTTCTTATTCTTATACTTTGAAATAAAGCAGAGTAAATGGCTTTGGCCTGTAGGTTTATTTTCAGCAATAATGTATATCTACGTCTTTTTTATAGCGAAGTTTTATGCCGATATGGGACTTCAGTTTTATTACGTTTTTATTAGTATATATGGCTGGGTTCATTGGTCAAGATCAAATAGTCAGAATAAGGTCGAATTGCCTGTTAGCAGTTTGAGAATGCCTTTATTCTTTAAACTATTATTAGCTAGTTTATTCATCTACATTGCCATCTCTTTTATATTGGTGAATTATACCGACTCCCCTTTACCTTATTGGGATTCGTTCACCACAGCCTTAAGTATTGTTGCCACTTGGATGTTAGCGCGAAAAATACTAGAACAATGGTTAGTTTGGGTGCTAGTCGATGCCGTCTCAATGGGTCTCTATTTTTATAAGCAACTCTACCCAACTGCCGTTTTATTTGCAGTGTTCACTATATTAGCCTTGTATGGTTATTTCCAATGGAAAAAAGATATGGCAAAGGCTGAGGCAATCGAAAGCAAATAGCTATTTTTGTGACTCATCAGCTTATAATACAGAAAAATGAGATTACGATCAGCAGTTATATTGGCTAACGGCAGCTTTCCTACAAGCGAAATTCCTTTGAATATTTTAAAGTCAAGCGACTTTATCGTTTGCTGCGACGGTGCAATTAATAAACTTGAAGCTGCAGGCATACAAGCTCATGCTATAGTAGGCGATTTAGATTCCCTTACCACTGATCTTAAACGAAAATATAAGGATATCATTCATCATTTTTCGAATCAGGATACCAATGATTTAACCAAAGCCGTTAATTGGTGCTTGACCAATAAGTTTAATGATATCACAATTATTGGAGCCACTGGTGAGCGCGATGATCATATGATTGGCAATATTTTCCTCTTACCATCTTACACCAAAAAAATGAAGGTGAAGATGTTGACTGATTACGGAACGTTCACACCTCTTACACGATCTCGTAATATGGATTCATATACGGGGCAACAAGTTTCCATTTTCTCTCCACAATCTGAAACCACTATTACTACTGCTAATTTACGATACGAGCTTACCAATCAAAAGCTCGAAATGCTTTGGCAGGGGACTTTAAACGAATCGATGGGCGATAGTTTTCGTATCGATTTCGAAGGGGATTCTCTAATTATTTATCAGGAGTATTAGATTTCTATCTAAAAAACATATTTTTTAGATATTGTATTCATACAAACAAAGCTATAGCATTTCTCATCTCTACGATTTTCACATTTATACTTCGCTCAAATCACCACATTATTTTATCTTCATATCACTATATCCTCAAATTAATACATCATCTCTTTAGTAAGTCTAAAATATCTACTCTTTTACATATTTTAACTCTCATTAAAAAAACTATCTTTGCGGCGAAACTAAACTTTAAGAAATTGCTATGAATCGCAACAACTATTTATTCTTATTAATTCTACTTTTTTGCAGCACAAGCCTTTTGTCTGCACAATCAAAAGAAGAGAAAAAGCCTGTTAAAGTGAAATTTGGTGGCTTTGTACATTCTCTATTTACCTATGACACCCGTCAGACAGTTAGTGCTCGCGAAGGTTTAATCTTTCTATATCCTCAAGATGAGAAATTAGACCTTAATGGTAAAGACATTAATAAAGGTAGTGTTTACAATATGGCTGTTCTTTTAACTCGTGTTAATGCGAAACTTACGGGCCCAGATGTATTAGGAGCTAAAACTACTGGATTAATCGAGGCCGAATTCGTTGGTAATAGCGATTCTGATGCGAATGGTTTGCGTATGCGTCATGCCTATGTGAATTTAGACTGGGGTAAGACTTCATTATTGATTGGTCAAACTTGGTCGCCATTATTCGTAACCGAGGTTTTTCCTACAACTGTAGGTGCTAATTCAGGTTTACCATTTAAGCCATTTGCTCGTAACCCGCAAGTACGTCTAACTTATAAAACAGATAACTGGAAATTTTTGGCAGCTTTGGCATCTGAGCGCGACTATACTAGTAAAGGACCAAACGTTACTGACCCAACCAAAGTTGAATCTGGGAATAAGTACTTAAGAAATGCTGGTTTACCAATCGTTCAAGGACAAGCTCATTACTATTTTGGTAAGCATATGCTTGGAGCGAGTGCTGAGTATAAAAATATTAAACCTACTATCGAAACTGCAACAGGTTATAAGGCTGATGAAACCTTGTCTTCTTATGCTTTAATGGGATATTTCAAATTGAACTTTAATCCTGTTACATTCAAAGCTCAGGCAACATATGGTTCTAATATGACTGATGTTTTAATGCTAGGTGGCTATGCAGCTAAAAGCTTAAATCCTGTAACAATGGAAGCTTCTTATACCCCTATTAAAGTGTTAGGGACATGGGCCGAGTTTTCGTATAAGAAAAATGATATGCAGTATGCCTTATTAGCTGGTTACTCTAAAAACTATGGAGCAGACGATAATGTTGTTCCTGGTATGATTTATAGCCGTAGTCAGAGCATTGGTGAGTTGTACCGTATTGCACCACGAGTTTGCAAGCAATATAAGAACCTAAAAGTTGAGCTAGAAGCTGAATATACAGCTGCAGCTTACGCTGATGAGAATGGCATGAATGAAAAAGCTGAAGTTATCAATTCACACTGGGTAGGTAATACTCGTATTTCTGTAGGATTATACTATTTTTTTTAGGGGATAGAAAAAGACAATATATAAGGAAGCTTCACTGATGAAAATTGGTGGAGCTTTTTTTTGTCGGGTATGGTAATCGTCTCGCAAAATTCAAACTTTCTCCTCCTATTTTTTAGGAGGAGTACCCGTAGGGCAAGGTGGTAAGAAAAGTAAGAAGGGGAAATATAGCAACTCCACACAATTATAAGAATTGTAAAGCTTTTAGTTTCTCCTCCTTATTTTA
>JADGEF010000111.1 GCA_016744515.1 Marinifilaceae bacterium
TAAGTCGCTAATAATCACATGAACTTTTCTCAAAAAAAAAGAACCAAACATATAATCTACGGCATTTTTTAAAGAAAATACAGCTCCTTAAAGAAGATTACTTTCTAAATACCTCTTAGTCGTTTATTTTTAAAATTCAGAAAAAGTAAACCTGACTATCTCATATATTTGGTTTCTGTGCATAGGAACTTCAACTTTGCTAATGGCTTTCTTCAGATTCGCAATCACTCACGACACCCTTGCTCTAAGCTAATGGTTGGAAACTACAATTCCCCATAGTGGATTTACACCACCTAGTTAATTACCATGCACGGCACACCAAATAAAAAAGCGAGACAGTTTATAATCTCGCTTATTAGAAATCCTATACAAGAACATCTATGATTTCTTAACGAATTGCGTTAGTATAACAATCATTTGCCCACTAACACGGCCCTCAATCTGCTCTGCATTATCATAAACTAAAGAGATATTACGAACATGAGTTCCACGTTTCGCAGTAAATCCACCGCCTTTTACATTAAGATCCTTAATCAAAACAACAGAATCTCCAGCCTGTAGCGTTACTCCATTACTATCTTTATGAACAACTTTATCTTCATCACTTTCTCCTTCACCAGTTGCTTGAGCCCAAGCCATTGTATCTTCGTCTAAGTAAAGCATATCAAGTAAATCTTGAGGCCATCCTTCAGCTTTAAGTCTATTCAACATACGCCAAACCATTACCTGAACAGCAGGTACCTCACTCCACATACTATCATTTAAACATCTCCAATGATTTATATTCACTTTTTCAGGATTTCCCAATTGTTCAGAACAAGTTGAACAAAGCAATAAACACTTATCTGATCCCTCTTTTGCTACAGGTGGCACTTCGTAAACACCTAAATCATCAGTGATACCGCATAATTCGCAAACCGATCCGCTTCTTGCTTGTAACTCCTTAATAACACTCATATTTTTATCCTCAATTTAATTTTAATAGTTTCCTGAATACAATCTACCAGATCTTATATAATTCTCTTAACTAGGTTTCAATTGCTCATTTATTAGTTTAGCTATTTAAGAAACAACATCACTAGCATGAGCCGTAACTTTATTTTCAATTAGCATGATCTGACACTCTTCATTTGCCAAAATCCGATGATTAACACCTCTTTTTACCAAAAAAAACATCACCAGTTTGCATTTCAGAACTCTCTTCTCCATCAATAGTGAAAAAGTTCATTCTCATACTTTTTTGCCATAATACAAATATAACTTTTATGGGCTGTAAATAATCGTCACAACAATAGTAGACATTCCATATCGTTACCAATAGCGCACTTGACTTCGTATTGCCTTCCCTCCGATTGGGCGACTCAGTTGTCTTTCAAACTGACGGAAAAGTTTACATGCAAGGCAAACAAAAAGCGAGAAAGTTTCCCATCTCGCTCTTATATGATTTAGATATCAAGAACAATAGTTCTCAATGCCATTTTTTTCTACTAATAGAATTTGTAACGCTTATCTTCAATGTTAGCATTTTCACGAAGAACTTGCATTGACTGATAATTTGTACGATACTGGAAATTCTGATCCATACGTGTTTTAAACACATTGATAGCATCTTCAGTAACTGCCTCTTCTTTTATTTCATTCACAAGAATCATATAAACTCCTTGATTTCCTTTAATAGGAGCCGATATTTTACCTTTTTCAGTATTACTAGCATTAGCAATTACATTAGGCTCGATACCTGCACCAGGAATCTGGAATGATTGAAATGAAACATCAGCAGCAGTTTTAACTTCTAAACCTTCTTTTTGAGCTACAGACAATAATGACTGAGCTCCCTTAGAATTTTTAGACATTGAAGCTATCATTATTTCAGCTTTCTTATTCTTACGAACTGCTCTTTCAACAGTAACTTGAACGTCATTTACAGAAGCAAATCCTTCTTCTTTAATACTTGAAAGAATAGCTACTACGAATTTGTCACCAAACTCGAATACTGCAGAATTATCATCATTCAAAAGAACAGTTTCCATATTATCAGTATTGTAAGCAACACGAACTAACTCTCTTGAACTTTCAAGACCTGGAATTAACTTAGTATCTTTCTTAAGATTTGCAACACGACGAGTTAAACCTTGCTCAGAAATCGCTTTAAAGAAAGCATCTTTTCCTTGATTCTCACCAGCGAACTTACGAGCCGCTGCATAAGCTGCTTGGAATGTTTTCTGACTTGCTTCAACTTTGCGGTCAAGAACAGCAATTTGCACTTTCTTAACAGCCTTACTTAATCCAACAACTTGAATCAGGTGCACACCATACTGTGTTGTTACAAGCTTAATTTCGTTTTTCTTTGAAGAGAAAGCTGCATTATTAAACTCAGGAACCATACGTCCTTGAGTAAACCAACCTAAGTCACCACCATTTACAGCAGAACCTTGATCAGCAGAATTCGTCTGTGCTAATTCAGCAAACTTAGCACCTTTATCAAGCAATTGTTTCAAACTGTCAGCTTTAGCTTCTGCAGCTTTAAAATCACCATTAACAGGACTAATTAAAATATGACGTGCTTTAACTGAATCTGCCATCATCTTAATGTCAGAAATCTTAGCTAATTTATAAGCATCATTCTCGTCGTAAGGACCAAATACATCTCCTTTATTACCTGCAAACATGAAAGCACTAAGCTCTTTGTTTGAATTCTCATCCTTAGCGAAATAATAAGTATTAAATTTTGTATCAGAATTTAATTCTAAAAATTGAGCAACATTCACTTCAGAAGTGAAATCAGCTTTTAGATCTGAAATCCATTTCTCTGTATATTTGAAATCATCAGTTGATGGTTCAATATTAAAAGGAACGTAATCAATTTTTCTTGACTCACCTTGCTTAAATAACTCTTTGTTTTCGTTGTAATATGCTTTAATTTCTTCAGCAGTTATACTAATTGTTGAATCAGAAATTGAATTGTAGTTTTTCACTATATAATCAAAACTAACTTTTTTAGAACCGTTAGCAGCCATATTCTTAGCATATGCAGTAGGAATATAAAGTCCTTTTGCAATCAATGAATTATACTTTGTTAATGTTCTTTGAGCGATTAATTGCTCTTCGATATTTAACCAATAAGCTTTTTGAGGTGTTCCATCAGGAGCAGAAATCAATTGCTTAAGAGTTCTAACAACATTATTCTTATCAAATTGTCCATCTTTACCAGTAAACAACTGACGGATTGTAGGATCAATATTATTACCTTGAACCATATCAAACAATTCTTGAGATGTTAAGCTAATTCCTAACTCATCGTACTCACGATTCATCACAATCTCTTGAACCATTTGTTGCCAAACTTGCTCTCTGACTTTATCCATTTGATCAGAAGGAATTGAGTTCTGACCACTCATTAATTTGGTCACTTCAAGATTATGGTTGAATCTGTTTTGGAAATCACGAATATTTACAGACTCCCCTGCAATTTCAGCCATCTCATTTCGTGAGTTTGTTAAAAGAGAACCACCTGATTTTAAGGCGTCACCAGCTATAAATGCCAACAAGGCTCCACCAATGATAATTCCTATAAAAACTCCGCGGTTTCTTATTTTCTGTAATGTTGCCATCTAAAATGATTTAATTATTCTTAAAATAGGCTACGAATATACAAAAAAATGAAGAAGAACAAGGCTTTTACCTTAAGAGCTTTTAGGGTTTTTATAGATAAGTATCAAACCAATTAATTATTAGTAAATAAGGCGGGAAATTGGCTGTGATTTTATGACAAAACGAATCTGTCTAAATCTAAAACTTGAGTAAATATTACTATAACAACTAATGTTATCATTTAGGGAAGAACTGTCAATTTAACCTTATCTATGCGTGTATTAGAGACCACTGCTATTTGAATTCGGAAGTTTTCAATTCGAATTACTTCATTGCTATTAGGAATACTTTCATGATTAAAAATGATGAAGCCATTTAATGTTTCAAAATCATCCGATTCTGGAAAACCTAGCTTATATTTTTCATTCAAATAATCAATCTCGATTCTTCCTGAAAAAATAAATTCAGTTTCACTCAATTGCTCTTCAACTAAATCAATATTATCGTGTTCATCTTCAATCTCACCAAAAATCTCCTCCATGATATCTTCGATAGTTACCATTCCAGATGTTCCACCGAACTCATCAACCACTACTGCTACACTTTTTTGCTCACGGGTAAACAAATTCAGTAGTTTATGAGCGGCCATTGTTTCTGGTACAATAATAACTCGACTTAATGCAGCTTTTATACTTTGTGGATTTCTAAATAGAACCGAAGAATGAACGTAGCCAATAATATTATCTATTGATTCCTTATAAATCATGATTCGTGAATAGCCTGTTTCAATAAACCGTTGAGTCAACACTTCAATTTTGCCACCTATTTCCATGGCTTCAATTTCAGTTCGAGGCACAAAACATTCTCTTAGCTTTACATTAGAAAAATCCAATGCATTTCTAAAAAGCTTCATATTGTGTTCGTCTTCATCTAAAACAGACTGCCCTTCTTGTCCCTCTTGCACCAAATGATCTAAATCAACCTTACCAAAAGCATGCGATTCTTCTTCATCAGTAATATCTGTATTCAATACACGACTAATGATATTCTTTGAGAACATCATAGTTACGACTGTGATTGGATAAAAGATCACATAAAAGAACATGACTGGTACTGCAAACAGATTCAATGAAAAATTGGGATTTAATCTAAAAAGTGTTTTGGGCAAAAACTCAGCAGTAAAAAGAATCAAAAGTGTTGAAAAGAGAGTCTGAATGGTCATGATCAACAATTCGGAATCAACCCAAAGGGCAATAGTAGGCTCAAGAATTTTGGCCATCATGATACCATAAACAACTAAAGCAATATTATTCCCAACCAACATAGTGGATATATAATGCCCTGGATGACTAGTAAAAATATTAATGATTCGAGAGGTCATCGTGTTTTTACTCTTATCAAGCTCCATTCTCAATTTATTGGCAGCCACAAAAGCAATTTCCATTCCTGAGAAAAACGCAGAAAGAGCCAGCATAGCAATAATAATAAAGAGGTCGTTCATTAGTGTTTATCTTGATTTACACTTTCCCTTGTTTTTCGCAAATATCGGCGAGAGCCATACATCAAACAGGAAAGCATTGCAATAACATACAACATGATATTCTCTTTAAAACCAATATTGTAAGTTCTAACAATTGCGAATACAATACTAAAAATAGCAACTAACAACCAAATTTTTTCTAAGAGGAAAGGTAATTTTCGCTTCATTTTTTCATTAAACTTAAGAGTCCTGTTTAGTAACGATACAAAAATACATTTAAAGATGGATATTTTGAACAAGAATAAAAACCAATAAACAAAAAAATTACCTACACATGATGATGCAAGTAACTCTCTTTAATTCAAATAAGTTCTTAGTTTTTCATGTTTTTATCTTCGAGAAAAACTTCGCCACTAACTTGGCTCAATAAAATTTTGTTTAATTTATCATCTGCAGTAAAGCTATTGCCTTCTAACATTTGACCATCCTTCTCGGTAATTCGAACATATTGATCTGAATAGATCTTTTGTTTCTTCTGATCCCAATACATCAGTTCCGAGTTTATTGTTTTGCCATCATCACTAACAGCAACAACGTCGTTTCGAAGCTCCCATAGTTTATCAGCAACCACATTCTTAGCATAGTTACATTTTATTGTCCATGCTTGCGAACCATCTTTATTGTAATAAACAACACTCCCTCCTTTAGGAAACTCATTATATTCTTCTTCCTCAGTTTTTATTTGTAAAAATTCAATTGCGAATGCTTTATATTGAATTCGTGTTGAGTCTGTATAAGTAAACGCAACATTTTCACCATAAATTTCAGGACGAGTTTCTTGAGTTGTTATACTCTCAACTTCTTTAATATTGTTTTCACAAGACAAAAGCATTGCCGCCCCAAGTAGGGCAACAATGCTTTTATATATGAATTCGATTTGAATCGTTTTTTTCATCTGTCTTTTATTTCATGATTTGCCACATGCAAGTAGCCAATTCATGGCTCATTACAACAGATTACGGATTTAATCTAACCTTAGTTGTTTCATTAATCCAAGAACCGACCTTATACGAATCTCCTTCTTTAAGACCTTGCATAAATCCTTCTTCTTTACCAGGGAAATACTTTGAATAAGTTTGAATCGCCTTGTTAGCTTCAACAGCACACTCAGGATCTACACTCTTCGCTTTCATAAACTTATCAATAGCAACCCAATATACAGCTTGCTTCTCATGAGCTTTCCCTGGGAAAGTTTTAATCCCTGCAATATAAACCTTACCGATTACGATATATGGTTGTCCCCAGTTAGCCTTATTCTTAATAGCTGCATAAGCGTGCTTTCTTGACGCAACAAGTTTGTTTTCACTAAGAAGAATGATTGCCATTTTGTAATGAAGATCTGCTTTGATTTCAGCATCTCCTTCTAAAGCAATTGATTTCTCAAAATACCCTTTACTTTTAGAAAACTGTTTTTTCTTGAAAAACATCTTAGCAAGGTTGTGAGCTGCATCAGCACTAGGCTCAAGCTTGTATTTTTGCTCAGCTACTTTTGCATATAAAGCTCCATCTTCACATTCCTGGCGGTTCAACATCTTCATAATCTTGTTGATTAAAACCATATCCTCAGGATTAGCTTCAAACTTAGGCGTGAAAATGCTACTTAAAGTTTCACAATCAGCTACGCCTGCAGCGAAGAAATCATTCTCTACATTAGCAATAGCACCTTTAACATTATTAGCTTTCTTTGGAAATTTCTCCATTCTAGCTTTCAAAAGATCCATAAATGCTAGGTAATCATTAATTAATAATTCTGGGGCCAATTCACCAGCCATTACTAAAAGCTTACCTGCTTCCATTGTTTTATTAACTACAGCAGCTTCAGAATCAACACCACGCATAGAAATAGATTTCTGCATAATAGTATATGCTTCTTTCACTTTCGCCATGTTTTTCTTATTGAAAGCAAATAAGTCTCCACCTTTACGTCCTAGAATCCATCCAGCAGGATATTTTCTATTAGTTCCGAAATACTTAACTCTTTGATCGTAAACCGTCATTAAAGTATCAACATACTTTTTATCCTTGGTAGCATAATACATACCACGCATAATTTTCACACCATTAGTGTAAGTTGATCTTTGAAATTTAGGTGCATTATTGAAGATATATCTCCAATTTGGAAGAGCTTCCTTATAATTCTTCTGCTTTACCATCTCACCATAAAGAGAGGCACTATAAATTGTCTTTACACTATCTACGCCATACTTTGATTCCTTGGTCTGAGCATTTACTCCGAACATCGTCGATAGCATAAGGACAGCTGTTAGGATTGTAAGTCTAGTTTTCATGATACTATATTTTAATAATCTAGTTAGTTATTGTGTCAACGTAAAACCTTAATATTCTTAAATATAATTAATCTCATCGCAAAGCATATACCATTTTTAATATCTATTAGTTAAAAAAACTTAACTAAAGATAGTACAAGTATTAGCCTAGAGATCTAAAAAATATGACAAGTGCAAAACTATAAATAAAATAACAAGCAACAAAACCTTCTTGAAGAATCTCGACATTAGGATTTATTATAATTAAGAATTATCAACAATCCCTTTAATAACAAAGCATTATCTACTCCGATTTCTTTCTTTATTTTTGAATAAAAAAATTCTGAATCGCCTCCAGTTAAAAATATTTTAGCCTGATGATGTTTTTCTTTAAGCCGATTGATATAGCCTTCGATTTCAAATAGGATGCTATTCTGAACGCCAGAGGTAATTGCTTGTTCGGTGTTTTTACCAATTAAGTCAAAAAAAGCTGACTGCTTTAGCAATGGCAATTTCTTTGTAAATGAGTTTAATGCCTTAAATCTCATACTCAGTCCTGGAGATATTGTTCCACCAAGATATTCATTATTATCACTAACAAAATCGAATGTAATAGCCGTACCAGCATCAATTACTAGAAGATTTGTATTAGGATAAAGCGAATTTGCTCCTACACAAGCGGCCAAACGATCATACCCCAGAGTTTCCTTCGATTCATAAAGGTTATCCAATGGCGTTGGTGTGTTCTTATCGAAGAAAATAAGTTTCTCAAATTTTGAATTCAGTTTATCTAGAAAATCTACTGGCTTTCCTTGTACTGATGATACAATACAAGCATCAATACTTCGATACTCCTTCTGCCAACCTTCAATTAAAATTACATCCTGAACTTGAGACACACAGGATTCTAACATCTCTCCATTATTAAAGAGTGCGTATTTCGTTTGAGTATTTCCTATGTCGATAATTAGATCCATCTATCCTACAAAGTTACAGGTTCTAAGAATTTCGCCAAAATTTCGCTTGCATGTTTAATGCTTGTTACATTTTCGAAGCTCAAGCTCAATCTGCGCCTAGCTTCTTTCATTTTACATGGCATAGCTTGTGATTGCACAAATGCTAATACCTTTGAAAATTGTGGTGATTGATAATAGGCCGATTGATGATCGTTCACAAAATAAAGAACCATCTTCTTCGATTTAATAATCAACTTCTCAATACCCAAATCTAATGCAAACCATCTTAATCGAACCACATTAAGCAATTCAATAGATGCTTCTGGAATTTCACCAAATCGATCTTTAAGTTGAATTGCAAAAATCTCAATTTCCTCTTCCTTTTGAATATTATCCAGTTCTCGATATAAACGGATACGCTCCGAAATACTCTCAATATATGATTCAGGGAATAAAATTTCCAAGTCAGTATCAATCTGACAGTCGGTAATAAAGCGCTTAACTTCTATTTCCTCTTGTACTTTTTCTTCAGCAAACACATCTTTAAACTCGGTCTCCTTAAGTTCTAAGATAGCTTCGTTTAAGATTCTTTGATAGGTTTCATATCCAATATCAGAAATAAAACCACTCTGTTCTCCTCCTAAAAGATTACCAGCACCACGAATGTCTAGATCTTGCATGGCAATATTAAAACCACTTCCTAGTTCAGAAAAACTCTCAATCGCATTCAAACGCTGACGGGCTTCCTGAGTCATCGATTCCATAGGCGGTGTTAATAGATAACAGAAAGCTTTTTTATTAGAACGACCAACACGACCACGAAGTTGGTGCAATTCACTTAATCCAAAATTCTGCCCATTATTAATTAAAATGGTATTCGCATTTGGAATATCGAGCCCCGATTCAATAATAGTTGTTGCAATTAGAACATCGTAATCACCTCGAATAAACTCAAGCATGATTTTCTCAAGCTTAGGTCCATCCATTTGCCCATGAGCTACAATAGTTGAAATACCAGGGACAACACGATGCAACATGGCCTCTACTTCGTGAATATTCTGAACTCTATTATGAATAAAGAAAACTTGCCCATTTCGCTCAACTTCGTAAGTAATCGCCTCGCGAATAATATCTTCGTTAAAATTGTGAATCTCTGTTGCAATTGGGTAACGGTTTGGTGGAGCCGTATTAATGATAGATAGATCTCGTGCTCCCATCAATGAAAACTGAAGGGTACGTGGAATTGGTGTTGCTGTTAAGGTTAATGTATCCACATTCACCTTCATTTGCTTCAACTTCTCTTTTACTGATACACCAAACTTTTGTTCTTCATCAACAATTAATAAACCCAAATCTTTAAACTGAATATCTTTACTAATTATTCGATGCGTTCCTATTAATATATCAACCTTACCTGCCTTTAAATTCTTAAGCGTTTCTTTCTGATCCTTCGCCTTTCGCATTCGCGAGATATAATCGATAGTACATGGAAAATCCTTCAATCGATCGGAAAAGGTTTTAAAATGCTGAAAAGCTAGAATGGTTGTAGGCACCAAAATAGCAACCTGCTTGTCATCGGCCACAGCCTTAAATGCAGCTCGTATGGCTATCTCTGTTTTCCCAAAACCAACATCGCCACAAACCAGTCTATCCATTGGGATAGGTGATTCCATGCCTTCTTTCACCGATTTAGTAGCTTTTACTTGATCGGGTGTATCTTCATAAATAAATGAGGCTTCTAACTCATCCTGCATGAAACTGTCGGGACTAAATTGGAATCCTCGTTCTGCTTTCCTCTTTGAATATAGTAAGATAAGATCCTTAGCAATATCCTTAATCTTGGTCTTAGTTTTATCTTTCAATTTCTGCCAAGCACCAGTTCCCAGTTTATATATTTTGGGTGAAGATCCGTCTTTCCCTTTATACTTCGATATTTTATGCAATGACTGCAAACTCACAAAAAGAATATCATCATCCTTGTAGACTAAACGAATAACTTCCTGCGATTTCCCATTTGTTTCAATTCTTTGTAGTCCACCAAATCGACCAATACCATGATCGGAGTGTACAATAAAATCTCCGGGGTGAAGTCTATTAATTTCTTTTAAAGTAACTGTCTCTTTAGCTTTATGAACCGTTGCATTCTTTAATTTGAACTTATGATGACGGTCAAAAATTTGATGATCGGTATAGCAAGAAATTCTGAGATCAGAATCGGAGAAACCCTGATGCAGGGTTCGATTTACATCGGTAAAGATGATTTCTATGCCCTTATCTTCAAATATATTGTGAATACGTTCTATCTGCTTAGGATTATCTGAAAAGATATAATTCTCGAAGGCCTTCGCATTATTATTCATCAACTCTTGACCTAGCAGATCAAAATTCTTATTGAAAGCTGGCTGAGGACTTTGATTGAATTGAATAAGATTTTCAGCAGGGAAATAAAACTTCTGTCCAAACTCCAAACCTTTAAAAGCATTGAGATGATCTATAAAATCAGGCCCTTGAATTAAATAATCAATTACAGCAATCCTATCCTCCCCAAACTCAATATAAGCTTTTTTCCCTGTAGTCTTTTCGAATATAGAGCTGATTTTATCGGCAATAAAGGCAACATTCTTAGTCCAACAAATAGCGTTTTCTGGTAAAAACTTAAAGAATGATATTCTAGCCTCATCATTCAAATGCTCTTGAATATTAGGAATGATATCAACCGTGTTCATCTTCTCTTTCGACAATTGATTCTCAATATCAAACAAGCGAATGGAATCGACTTCTTCTCCAAAAAAGTCAATCCGATAAGGGTATTCATCTGAAAAAGAGAAAATATCAATGATGGAACCACGAATGGAATACTGACCTGGTCCAACAACAAAATCGGCTCTTTCGAACTTGTAATCAACTAATACCTCTTCAATAAACTCGGGAGATAACTTCTCTCCCACTTTTATCTTAAGCGTATTCTCTTCCAATTGGGCCTGACTAATCACTTTCTCGGCAATAGCCTCGGGGAACGTAACAATGTAACTGGGATTCTGATTAGAAACCAATCGGTTTAAAACCTCGGCTCTCAATATGATATTGGAATTATCAGTTGTTTCGTATTGGGCAGATCGCTTAAAAGATGAAGGAAAATATAAGACCTGTTTGTCATCCAACAAGGTGCAAAGATCATTATAAAAATAAGCAGCCTCTTCTTTATCATTCAAAACAAAAACTTGAGCTCTCTTCTTGTTCGGCACAGATGCTACCAATAATGCCAAAGCAGAACCTTGCAATCCTTTAATATGAATCTTTGCTTGAGATTCTTGCTCTAAAAATTTCTGGATACTATAACGAGCGGGATGCTCATTAAATAGTTTGATAATCTGATCTAATTCCAATGTCTCTCCTTTTTTTGTAATGCTCACAAATTTAGGGAAATTGTTTGGGAATAGATAATTAATGGGATTATAGGGATTCTCAACACCTAAAGTCAAGGCAAGAATAAAAAAAGCAGAACTAAAATCAGTCCTGCTTTTAAAATATTTTATTCTAAAAAGATTAAATCTTACTATAGAAGTCTAAGAACTCCTCCGCTTTCTTCACCATAGCTGATGAACCTGTATAAAACGGAACACGTTGATGAATAGATTCTGGTTTGATTTTTAAAATACGCTCAAGGCCATTCGTTGCTTTACCACCAGCTTGTTCGGCAATAAAAGCGACAGGATTACATTCGTAAAGCAAACGTAATTTACCATTGCTATTTTTACTTGTGTTAGGGTAAATAAAGATACCTCCCTTAAGCAAGTTTCTATGGAAATCAGCCACTAAGGATCCAATATATCTAGACGTATATGGTCGATTAGACTTTGTATCTTTTTCCTGACAGTACTTAATAAATTTTTTCACACCCTCTGGAAAATTAATATAGTTACCCTCGTTTATAGAGTAGATATTACCATCCTTTGGTGTCTTAATATTAGGATGCGATAAACAGAATTCTCCAATTGAAGGATCAAGTGTAAATCCATTTACACCATTACCTGTTGAATATACAAGCATGGTTGAAGAACCATAAATCACATAACCGGCAGCAACTTGTTTTGTTCCTTCTTGCAAGAAATCTTCATTAGTTGGCAGTTCTCCTATTTTGCTTACACGCTGATAAATTGAAAAGATTGTTCCAATTGAAACATTCACATCAATATTTGAAGAACCGTCTAGTGGATCCATGCAAAAGATATACTTTGCGTTACGCCCCATTTCATCATCAAAAATGATCATATCTTCATTTTCTTCAGAAGCAATCGCAGCACATTCGCCACTTGCTCTAAGTGCATCAATGAAATGCGTATCTGCAAAAACATCTAACTTTTGTTGATCTTCCCCCTGCACATTTTGATCTCCATGAGCACCTAAAACATCAACCAATCCTGCCTTATTTACAGCACGGTTTACAATTTTAGAAGCAACACCAATATGGTGTAACATACGAGACAACTCCCCAGAAGCATTGGGGTACTCAGCTTGACGCTGAATAATAAACTGATTCAGAGTCTCAACAGTATTGTGTTCAGTCATTTGGTTTGGCTTTTGGTTTGGTAATATTTTGGTGGCATAAAGTTAATTTATTTTATTAAACCTCCTAAAAGCTTATTGCAAACGTTTACGAAAATCATTTCTATTAAAAAAACACAACTACTGTTTCACACTCAGCTTTATTTATTACTTTCATATATCGATAGTTTTTATGATTATCGTTTTTTTATTTTCAGACTAAAAATTAAAACCAGAATGGATATATTCAAATTTGGTGGAGCTTCAGTAAACTCGGTAGAAGGTGTTCAAAATTTTTATAAGATAGTACAATCTTATAAGAATGAGAGCCTTATTGTTGTTTCGGCAATGGGTAAAACTACTAATGCATTAGAACAAATTGTAGATGCCTTTTTTCACAAAAAGAGTGATTTAGTACAGCAGCAATTCGAAAATGTAAAGACTTACCATTTCGATATTATCAATGAGCTTTTTTCAAAGAAGACATCTACTTCTATCGATAAAATAAATGCTCTTTTTGATGATTTATATACTTATCTTCAAAAACCTGCATCGCTTAATTACGAATTTGAATACGATCAAATTGTAGCCTATGGCGAACTTCTATCGACAACTATAATTTCAGAATACCTGCGTACAAAAGGTGTTAAAAATCAATGGATTGATATTAGAAGGTATTTAAAAACCAATGATACTTTCGGTGAGGCTAAGGTAGATTGGGAGTTGTCGAGACAGCTTTTACCAACTGCATTTACTTTTCAGGATACTTTTATTTATATAACACAAGGTTTTATTGGAGGTACTAGTTCAAACCTAAGCACAACACTTGGTCGCGAAGGTTCTGATTATACCGCAGCAATTCTTGCCAATGTTTTAGATGCCCAAGAGGTATCGATACTTAAAGATGTACCTGGCGTTATGAATGCTGATCCTAAGTGGTTGCCAGATGCGAAACAGCTAAAGCGAATTTCATATCAGGAAGCCATTGAGCTTGCTTTCTTTGGAGCAAAGGTGATTCATCCAAAAACGATTCAGCCAATTCAAGAGAAGAATATCCCAATGTTTGTTCGCTCGTTCATCAATTTCCATGAACAAGGAACTATGGTGAGTGCTGCGGCTATTGATAAAAATATTAAAACACCTATTTTCATTCAGAAAAAGGATCAGATGTTGATCTCGATTCGTCCGAAGAATTATTCCTTTGTTATTGAAGAAAACCTAGGTCCTATTTTCTCGATGATAGCCAAACATCGCTTAAAGGTCAACTTAACTCAGAATTCAGCCATTAGTTTTTCACTATGTGTTGATAATAGCAAAAACATAGATAAGTTAATTAAAGCTCTTAAAGCAGATTACGAAGTGAGGTATAATGACAAGCTTGAATTAATTACAATTCGTCATTACAATACCGACTCGATTAATCAAATGACTGAAGGTCGCAACATACTACTGGAACAAAAAAGTAGAGATACAGCTCAGTACGTTCTGGAATGTGACTCATAAAAAAAATCATGCAATAACGGATATTTAAATTGATGTGCACAACTTAACAAGTTGTGAGAAAAAGTCAATGGAAAAAGAATCGAATGATAATATTAAACTACATTTGACTCATTATTTAAATACATAACAAAGAGCATGACTAAATTATCATCAAAACCATCACCAGAAGCGAAAGCGCTTTCACTTTTTTTAATGGCTTATAAAACGACTAACCCTATTTACAAGGAGAAATCTAAACGTATTAATAAACGATGGGATTTAGTGTTAAAAGATGAAATTACCAGAGCTGAGTATAATGAAGA
>JADGEF010000112.1 GCA_016744515.1 Marinifilaceae bacterium
TGGATTGATGTATTTGTGCGCGAAGCGTATTTTGCTGCTATAACTGATAGCTTATCTTTTTGTTGTACTCAAAAAGGCATGTGCCTGTTTGCTTACTGCATTATGCCTAGTCACATTCATTTGATCTTTAATGATGGAAATTCTAATCCCGCTAAGCTTTTAAAAGAGTTTAAGACTTATTCATCGAAAGCAATTCAGAAGATGATAGAAGAAAACCCACAGGAAAGTAGGAAGGAATGGATGCTTTGGATGATGGAACGTGCAGGAAAGATGAATAGTAATGTAAAACATAGGCAATTCTGGCAACAGAATAATCAACCTATAGAGTTGTGGAGTGATAAGGTGATAACAGAGAAACTAAACTATATTCATAATAACCCGGTTGAAGCAGGATTTGTAGAAGAGGCCCATTATTGGAAATATAGCAGTGCCAAGAATTATGCTGGAGACGCAGGACAATTGGCAGTTGAAATTTTATAATTTAATTTCTGCTGCAAACAGAGCACGAGCTACAAGCTCGCGCTAGCGGAGTATTATTTGAGAATTATACAATGGGAAAGACAAGAAAAACGAAACGTAGAAGTAAAGGAAATGTCAAGAAGCAAGGGAATGCTTTATCCATATTTGAGAAGAGAATGGAGGTGGCTTTGCGCAAGATACTGGGTAAAGATGTTCCATTGAATTTGTTGAATAAAATAGAACGTGAACATATTCAAATGATGGTTCAACATGTTAGAGCTCCTAGGAGATATGGCAATAGCATTATTAGCAAAGCAGAGTTGAAAAAGGTGCACCACTTGTATCAACGATTATTGCGGGAGGAAAATATTGACTTGAGTGATAAAATGCTATCCCTTTTAGAGTTGAATATTTTCTCTGTTTATATGTTCGTTATTCATAATGTAGTTGAGGGTGAGCAGAGAAAAAAGACGCTGTGTGAATTTCCAGGTGCAGAATACGATTGTGAGAGCTTGGAGTTATTGTTTCTGGCTCACAACAAGGCTCTGCTTGTAAAATTGATTAGTGCGCTTACAGATGTTAGTCAGAAGATATTCTGTATCACTCTTAAGAAGGAAGGGGGCATTTGTGAGTATATTCCTGAGGTTTCTGCATTTCTACCTATAATAAAAAGTATTAGCATTAATGGTATTAGGCGACCAATTTATAAGCTAGGATTGCCATCTAATGCAAATGTGCATGAATGGGCAAAGGTTGATGTTTCTTTGTTAGGGGATCATTATAGCGGAGAGAAAAAGGAGTTGGACGTTTACATTCAGGCTCATGCTTTGAAGAGGATGGAGGAGCGATTGGATGGCATGGGTGCTTTGAGCAGGAATTTTATGCTTGCTATTACATTTCCGCATTTGAAATTCTTGGAACCATATAAAGGCTACCTGTTGATTCCCATTGAACCAGGTGGTGTGAGAGTTGGCTACCTGTTTTGTAATGTGATAGATGAAATGCTGGTGATAAGAACATTTTTGTTTATTACCCATAGCGCGACTCCTGAAGGTGATAGGTTGAAAAAGTTTACCGGTTTGAATCGTTCGGATATTAGCTATTGGAAAATTGATCGTTTGAGTACCCTTTTTAAAATAGATAAAGAGTATTGGCCCGAATTGTTAAGGTTGTTTGAATTGGTGGGAATAAAAAATATTCAGAAATTGAATGTTGGGGTATTTAATGAAAATAAGGGGAATGAAGTTGGGGAGTTTGATTCTTTTGTTGGATGTTTGAATGAGATGAATGTTAATTTTCTAGATAGTTGATAATTGTTAAGATGGGAAAAGATGGAACTCCTATTCCTGCGAAAGCTTTCCCTCGCTACCGCATGATTTTATCGTGTGCTAAGTAATAAAAATAATAGGTTTCAGAAAATACCATGTCATTGTGATGGAGCCATAGCGACTGTAACAATCTCTCAACAGAAGCGAATTGGTCTATTGTAGGCTTAAGTTCATTAATTAAGGGAAATATAGCAGTGCCAAGAATTATGCAGGAGAGGCAGGACAATTGGCCGTTGAAATTTTATAATCTAATCTTTTCTGCAAGCAGAGCACGAGCTACAAGCTCGCGCTAGCGGAGGAGATAAAATTTCTCAAGGATTAAAATACAAATCCGATTCATATGAGTCGGATTTTTGTTTGCTTTTTTTTACTAAGCGTATTCTTATGTAGTGTTTATCTATTTCTCGGTTGATACTGTTTAGTATATGATATTTTATTTAGGCAAGCTGAATTATATTAATAAATCGTGGTGGCATTCGTGTTGAATTGACCAATATTTCAGATTAATTCTCATGAAATACGATGTTTGATTAATAGACACAAAAGTTGAATGCTTCTTTTATAGAAAAATATATAAGAAGCAATTTTCGTAAAAGATCAATTTTTAGTGCTGCTAAACAGTAGTGTAGCAGCGTGCTGTGTATCTGGTTTTATTTTTTTTCAGATAAAGGCTTGTTTTTCAAAAAGATTATTCTCTATATTTGTAGAGTTAAAAATGAGATACTCTTTAACAGGAGTTTAATAGGGAATCACGTTAAAATCGTGAGCTGACGCGCAACTGTAATTCCAATACAGTTTGCAACATGAAAGCCACTGTTCGCATAAATCGAATGGGAAGGCGTTGCAAATAGGAAAAGCCAGGAGACCTGTCTTATTAAATTTAGATTGAAGCTTTCGCGAAAAAAGTTTAAGATCAGGTCTGCACCTTTGAATTATAAATTCTCATAATTCTTTTTTCACCTGTTACCTTAATTTTTCGTAAAGCATGCAATTGTAACATTTAATTGTATTGTTATGCCATTATTAGACATCACTCCTCGCGAAATGGAGTATAGTACAAGAATCGAAATATTCGATTGCCGTTATAATTTCTATCATGCGATGGGAATACCCCTCTGTAAACTCATAATAAATGAATTGATTTCTGACTAGCCTCTAAATCAATGTAGTGAGTCAGTCTTTCTACGACAAAATATTTTACCATAACTGTAACGAACACAGCTCAACTGTTTTAATACTGCTGTGTCTTGTATTTGTATCAATTGAGCTGATATCAAATCATAAAACGTATTTCGTTGTGGGAAGACTGTATTCTTTTTTCGAGCTTAAAAGTTAATGCTGAGCCATTCAATGTTAAGAAAACTAAAACATTAGGCTTTGAGTGCTGGTTTTAACTAAAGCATTTCTATCTCTTCTTTTTTATAAAATTAAATTAAGATTAATATCTGGGTACTGCATAATATGTATTCAGTAAATATTTTACATTGACATGAACTTTTTAGATTTATTGACTAAACCAGGAACAGCGTCTACGATTATCATTATATGTTTGGTAGCTGTGTTGGGTATATTGTTTGGCAAAATTAAAGTGCTTAAAATTAAATTGGGGATTGCAGGTATTCTCTTTTCAGGACTTCTTATTGGGCATTTTGGAGCAGAGACAGATCCTCATGTTTTACATTTTATTAAAGAATTTGGGCTGATATTATTTGTTTATTCCATCGGTTTGGAAGTTGGACCTCGTTTCATCCCTTCATTGCGTAAGAATGGTTTGCGAATCAATCTTTTAGCCTCGGGTATTGTTGTTATGGGTTTTTTAACTGCAGTTGCTATTCAGTTTATTTTCGACGTGCCCATTTCTGTGATTACGGGTGTGATGTGTGGTGCTGTTACCAATACCCCAAGTTTGGGTGCTGCTCAGCAAACTATTTGTGACGTTATGGCCTCGCCCGAACAGACTGAGCTTGTTGGGATGGGATATGCTGTAGCTTACCCTTTCGGGATTTTTGGCATTATCATTAGTATGATTTTGTTACGGATGATTTTCAAAATTAAAGTGTCTGATGAAGAAGAGCAATATAAAAAGGATATTACAGGTCTTGCAGGTAAGTTGATTGCCATAAATGTTGAAATCACCAATCAGAATCTCATTGGCAAAAGTATCGAATTCTTGATTAACACCTGCAACAAAGATTTTGTTTTATCGCGGATAGAGCGCAAGGGCGAGTTTTTTGCAGCTGATACCGAAGTGCTACTTGAGGAAGGCGATAAGTTATATGGTGTTTCTACCAAAACTAACTTCGATCAGATCGAATTGAATATAGGAACTATTCAAGTGACAAAGGAACAGGAGATAACTGGACGTTTGGGAATGAAACAAGTTTTAATTACCAATAAAGAACTCTCTGGTAAAACGATTAAAGAAGTGGGGATTTCTCGTCGATTTCCTGTGAATATAACCCGTATCTATCGTAATGGGAATCAGTTAATGCCTACCGAAGAAGATAGTATTGAATTTGGCGATACGGTTAGAATTGTAGGGGAGAAGAAAGCCTTGCCTGAGGTGGCTAAGCTCTTGGGGAATTCCTTAAAAGAACTTTCTCATCCTAATATTTTGCCCATTTTTATGGGTATTCTGTTTGGGATTATAATTGGACTGGTGCCTTTGTATATTCCAGGATTGCCAGCTCCTGCTAAATTAGGTTTGGCAGGTGGACCATTACTAATCGCTTTAATTTTAGGACATTTCGGTCGTATCGGGAAAATGGATTTTTACATAACTCCCAGTGCCAACTTGTTTATTAGGGAGTTGGGCATTGTACTTTTCCTTGCTTGCGTGGGATTGTCATCAGGAAAATACTTTGTACAAACTTTGTTGAATGAAGGTTACATTTGGATGTTCTATGGCGTTGCTATTACCTTTTTGCCTTTGATGACTTTTGCCATTATAGCCAGGATGATGAAACTTAATTATTTATCTATTTGTGGTTTATTGTCAGGATCCATGACCGATCCACCAGCGCTTGAGTTTGCTAATTCAATTTCACCTGTTCAGGCACAATCTACAGCTTATGCAACAGTTTATCCTTTAGTTATGTTTCTAAGAGTTTTGCTTGCGCAGATATTGGTTCTCTTGTTTAGTTAACTTCTAATACAGCATACTTCACGAACGCATTAATCCTATTGAAATTCAATTTTGGAATGATGCTTAATATTTGAAAGTAATGAAAGATAATAGAATACAGTTTCAAAAATATGCAGCCCGTAATGAACAACTGGCAGCACAGTATAATAAGGCGTATTTTGAAAAACAACATAAAAAAGGAAAACTCACTGCACGCGAACGGGTTGAAATTCTGTTCGATGAGGAAAGTTTTGAAGAGATTGACGCCTATGTAAAACCTGCTGGAGATATTGTTACCAATATTTATGGCGATGGGGTTATTTGTGGACATGGAAAAATCAATGGTCGCAAGGTATTTGCTTATGCTCAGGATTTCACTTTTATGGGAGGATCTCTTGGATCGGTTCATGCTGATAAAATTATGAAAGTTCAAGATATGGCTTTGAGCATGGGACATCCCATTATTGGCTTAATCGATTCAGGCGGAGCTAGAATACAAGATGGTGTTGCCAGCTTGGCGGGTTACGCCGGTATTTTTCATCGTAATGTAAAATCATCGGGTGTTATTCCTCAAATCTCTGTCATCTTAGGGCCTGCTGCTGGTGGGGCAGTTTATTCTCCGGCACTTACCGATTTTGTTTTCATGTGTAGGCACACGGCTTATATGTTTGTTACAGGTCCCGATGTTGTTAAGGAAGTTTTGAATGAAGAGATAAGTTCTGAAAATTTAGGTGGGGCTGATATTCACGGCAGTAAAAGTGGGGTTGCACAGTTCGTTTACGACGATGAGGAACATACCCTATTAGGCGTTCGTAAATTGCTACAATATCTGCCTTCCAATAATGTGGATATGCCACCCCTTAGCAAGCAGGAAGCTGTCGCTCCTGAAAATCCAGCTAATTTGAGTGTTCTCATTCCCGAAGAAGCTAATATTCCCTACGACATGTTGGATATTCTTAAAAATCTTGTGGATAAGAATAGCTTTTTTGAAGTGGCTGAAGACTTTGCCGCTAATATTATTATTGGTTTTGCTCGTTTGCAGAATAAGGTTCTTGGAATTGTTGCGAATCAACCTAAAGTACTTGCAGGCGTTTTGGATATTAATTCGTCGGAAAAAGCGGCACGTTTTGTACGTTTTTGCGATGCCTTTAATATTCCCATATTGGTTTTGGAAGATGTCCCTGGATTCTTACCAGGTAGTCATCAAGAACATGTTGGTATTATCCGACGTGGTGCTAAATTACTCTATGCTTTTAGCGAAGCCTCTGTGCCTAAGATCACGGTTATTGTGAGAAAAGCTTATGGAGGTGCCTATATTGTGATGAACAGTAAAAATATGGGAGGAGATTTCAATTTTGCATGGCCAACAGCCGAGATTGCAGTTATGGGACCCGAAGGAGCCGTTAAAATTCTTAACCGAAAAGAATTGGCAACAAGTGATGATGCAGAAGCCTTGAAATTGAAATTAATTTCAGAATATAAGGAGAATATCGCGAACCCTTATATTGCTGATGAAAAAGGTTATATCGATGAAGTGATAGATCCTTTATATACTCGAAAGAAACTCATCTCAGCATTTGAAGCCTTAGAAAATAAATTTATGGAGAAAAACGCCAAGAAACATGGGAATATGCCATTGTAGCATGTGTTTACTGTGGAGGTAAAGCTGTACAGTATTTTAAATTTCAATGTTTTATCTCACATTTAATATTTAACTATATGATTAAGTCCTTACTTATAGCGAACCGTGGAGAAATAGCAATTCGAATTGCTTCCACTGCTCGGAAAATGGGAATAAAAGTCTATTGTATTCAAACCAATAGAGAAGCGAATGCCTTATACCTCGAATATGCCGATGAGAAGATTTCTCTTGAAGAAAACCCTAACGGATCTATCTTTTTAAATGTTGAAGAGTTAATTCGATTGACTAAGGAATGTGGCGTTGAGGCGATACATCCAGGTTATGGATTTTTGTCAGAATCACCTTATTTGGCTAGTCGATGTAAGGATGAAGGCATCCTTTTTATCGGACCTACCGATAAAGCTATTTACACCATGGGGAACAAAGGCATGGCTCGAAATATTGCCGAAAGTAGTGGTATTCCTGTTTTAGCAGGTAGTACGACAAATATTACCAATTTTAAAGATGCCAAAAAATGGGCAGACAAAATCGGTTACCCAGTAATCATGAAGGCTGTTGCTGGAGGTGGAGGCAAAGGCATGCGCATTGTTCGCGCTCAAGAAGAGATGGAATTGCTTTACAAGTTGGTGGTTAACGAAGCCAAAGCGGCCTTTAACGATGCTTCTCTTTTAATTGAAAAATATATTGAAAGTCCTAAGCATATCGAGATTCAGATTTTGGCCGATCAATATGGCAATGCTATTCATCTTTTCGAGAGGGAATGTTCCATTCAACGTAAACATCAAAAACTGATGGAAGAAGCACCCTCTATGGTTCTTTCTAATGAGATGAGAACTCAGATGGGAGAAATGGCACTTTATCTTTGCAAGCAGATCGATTACCATACTCTTGGAACAGTTGAGTTTCTGCTTGATAAGGACAATCGGTTTTATTTTTTGGAAATGAATACACGCGTTCAGGTTGAACATCCAATTACCGAATGCATTACGGGTATCGATCTTATCGAACAACAAATAAGAGTGGCTGTAGGAGAAAAATTGAAACTGCGTCAACAGGATGTCTCCATTGAAGGATGGGCAATAGAACTGCGTATTAATGCCGAGGATGTACAGTCTGACTTTTCGCCAGCTCCAGGGATTATTGAAAAAATGGAATTTCCCGATTATAATTATTTGCGAGTTGATTCTGGTTTTGTAAGTGGTAAGTTGATTCCACCTGTATTCGATTCTATGATTGCAAAATTGATTATTTGCGGAGACAATAGACAACAAACCATTGAACGTGCCATTGATGTGATTAATAAGACTGTGATTAAAGGGATTAAAACGACCATCCCTTTTTTCAAATCTGTATTGAATCATCCCGATTTTATCGATGGGACTTATAATACATCCTTTATTACTGATAAATTAAATAAACCCTTTTATCAGGAAGAGGATGAAGAGAAAGCAGCAGCAATTATTGCCTTGCAAGCTTATTTAAAAGAAAATCAAGACATCGAAAGTAATTTGGTTCACGAAGATTCTTCTGCCTGGGCCTCAAAAATGAGAAGTAAACTGTTTTAGCTATGATTCGATTAAAGAAGAATAAGAAGTTTGTGGTATCAGGTGAGAATACCTTTACCCTTAAAACTCAGGATTATAATGTTTTATCATCTCGTACACGGAAAGATAAATTCACACTTCAAAAGAATGACGATAATTATATGGTGAGCTTTAATAACGAGCATTTTGTGGGCGAAGTTGCTGAGCTTAAACAGAACAAGTGTACTGTTATTGTAAATGGTAATACATATTCTTTTACAATTGATACCGAAGCCTCTTTTCAACGTAAAGAGAGCCTAATAAAAAATAATCAACTTAAACTCAACGCAAATGTGGAAGCTCCTATGCCTGGTAAAATTACCGAAATTTTGATTGCACAAGGGAGTCAGGTTGAGAAAGGAACAGCATTGCTTCTTTTAGAAGCAATGAAAATGCAAAATCAGATTCTGTCTCATCAAACAGGTACCGTTGGAAAAATAAGGGTTAGAACAGGTGAAAGTGTTATGGTTAATCAGGTACTTATTGAGATGGAATAGGATGGTTGGTTGTAAGCCCCGACCTTGTTTGACAACCTTTAAGGCGGGGTTTACATACTAATTTTTAAAGTTTTTTTGTAAAATTATAACGACTGATTGATGAGATGTTATGTGTTAAGAGAATGCTATCGTGTTTTATATGAAACAGGAAAGCCGCAGAGCTTATCTCTTGTGTTTCTTTCCGATCGATATTTAGATATTCATTTCCCGCCTGGGAGCTAGTTGCTTCTGCCTGTTTTTGTACTTGTATTTATGAAGTCATTGGACTAACTAAATTCCAGTTTTAGATTGTGGACAATCTGGAGCTATTGGATAGGACTATCTAATTATTTAGACCTATCGTAAACAGGCTTATTTAAGAATATCAAAATTTTCAACTCATAATTATTTATCGATTAAAATTGAATCAAATGACATTTTTACATAAAAACACTTTATTTACACGCTTATGGTTTTATCAGTACGCCATGGTGATTGCTGGAACTTTTATTATGGCAATGGGTTTTGTTTTTTTTATAGATCCTCATGGTATTGTGCCTGGCGGGGTTTATGGTATTGGTATTGTTTTGAATAATATGACTCAGGGACTTTTTCCTAAAGGACCATTTGGAGTTTTAGATTGTATGAATCACCCTAGTTTTTTGACTTCTATAACATTTCCGATAAAATCTTTTATAAATGAAATGTTCGTTCAATATAAAGGCGGAATTCCCATTGGAATAACGGGTTTGCTCATTAATATTCCACTGACACTTATAGGTATTAAAGTTTTAGGACCTCGATTTGGCATTAAAACGATACTGGGTTTTATTTTGTGTACAATTTTCATTGATAGTCTTACCGCTTGGTGGGGTTTAACTGCCTTGGTTGACGATGTGCTTTTGTCCTGTGTTTTTGGTGGTATTCTTATTGGTTTTGGATTAGCACTGGTTTTCAAAGCTCAGGCCACTACAGCAGGCTCCGATATCATTGCCATGATTATTGAAAAATACACCAAACTTTCTTTGGGTAAGTTGATGATTTATGTGGATTCGACTATTGTGCTTTGCAGTTTGTTGGTTAATGTTGATTGGCAAATTCCCTTGTACTCATGGGTGGTGATTTACATCACAGGTAGAGTGATTGATATGACCATGCAAGGCGCAAATGTAGAGAAAGCTCTCTTTATTATATCCGATAAGTACGAGCTGATTCGCAATAAGATTGTTCAGGACTTAAACCGTGGCGGTACTTTTATTCAAGGACAGGGAATTTATAATAAAGCAGAAAAAAATATGATTTTTGTAGTGCTTAATAGAAGAGAACTCGTCGTGTTACAGAATTATATTCATACAGTAGATTCACAAGCTTTTTTAACCGTTATGGAAACCAACGAAATATTGGGTGAAGGTTTTAAATCTCTTGGTGAGAAAATGGAATAATTTGAATCGAGTTTACAAAAAGCATATTATCTCATTAATAACTGGAGTTTTGTGAGATGATTTATTTGTTGTTTAGATTTTGTCATGTTCAGTAGAATTTATGCATGCTGTCCTGTAGAGCTTGTTTTGAGTGTCTATATTGCTTATGTATAGTGATATATGATGTTGCGATGTTTTGTGTGATGTTTTGATGGTATGTTTAATAACATTTTGTAAAAGATGAGGTTTGATGCATGTCTGATATTTCTGTTTGAGAATTTATCATATATTTGCATCGATTTTGGTGTTCGATTCATCTCTTCAGATGATAGAATGAAAAGGGAATCCGGTTAAAATCCGGAACAGTACCCGCTACTGTAATTCTCATTTTGCAATTTGCAAAATATAGTTTTTACACTACAAGCCACTCTTAGAAATGAGGGGAAGGCTGTAAAAATTGAGAAAAGTCAGGAGACCTGCCAATTCATAACTTAAAACATTTTGCTTCCGGGAAACGAAGTATATGTATTGAACTTTTGTGCGTGTTCAGTATTTATTCTAATTCAATATCTGTATTTATATACAGCCGGTAGCAATCTGTGATATTTTATTTAATAATAACACAATCATGCAACTGAAGAATGTCTTTTTTATTGGTCTTTTATTTCTGTTCACTCAATCTCTTTCAGCCCAAACCGCTAGCTTGTCGGGTAATATAAAGGAAAAAGAAAATACTAATTACCTGAATGGTGCAAGTGTCTATATCGTAGGGAGTACCCATGGTTGTGCGAGTAATTCTAAAGGGGACTATCTGATAAAAAACTTAACTATTGGTCAATATACTCTAGTCGTTTCATTTTCTGGTTATAAAAGTATTTGCGAAACTATCAGCCTAAAAGAAGGTGAGAATATCATAAACTTCGAGTTGGAAGAAAATTTCAATGCTCTTGATGAGGTTGTGATAACTGGGACTGGGACACATTACAAACTTGATGATGTTCCGGTTCAAACAGAGATTATTACAAAGAAAGATATTGAAGAAATAAGTGGACGAAATATCGAAGAAATCATATCAAACATCTCTTCTTCCTTTGATTATACGTCTAGTTCGATGGGAACAAATATCAAATTAAATGGTCTTGGTAAAGATTATGTTCTTGTTTTATTAAATGGCAAAAGACTTACTGGTGGTATTGGTGGCTATACCGATTTAAGCAGAATTGATCTTGACAATATAAAGCAGGTTGAAATCATTAAAGGCGCTTCATCAACACTGTATGGTTCCGATGCTATTGCTGGGGTGATCAATATTATTACCAAGAAAAGCAAGCAAAAACTGGAGCTTAATAGTCATACCAGAATTGGGGCTCACGGCGAATTGAAACAGTTTAATTCATTATCCTTCCGCAAGAATAAATTACAATCTAGAACAACTTATTCTTATAAACAAACAGATGGCTGGCAATTAAATAGCATGAAATACAATTCTAAATGGGAAAGTAATCATGACTTGCCATTTCTGGTTCCAACCTACGACAAGCCAGTAAATAAAAGTAGAGGCTACACCATTGCTCAGAATTTTGAATATGTTATCAATAAAAAACTGAGCTTAAATGCCGATTTTTCATGGTATGAGAAGACCTTGTATTTTCCTTTTAAAGGAAGAATGCATAACTACTATTACAACAATAAAAGCATTGACCTTGGTGGAAATTACAAGTTAAGGAAGAAAAATTATATCGACTTTAATATCAATTTTGGGAACTACTTGTATTATACCGAATACCCCTATAAGTTTAATGAAACCTATATAACCGACACTGATGTTATTAAGACAACCTATTACCCTGGAGATAGATTTAAGAACTCAGAACAAATAACAATTAATGCCCAGACAAAAGCTGTGTTTCATATCAGTAAAAACAATAAATTAAGCTTAGGTGCTGATGTTTTGAGTAATTACCTAGAAGCTCAATACAGGTTAAATATGCCTGATGCAAATGCAATTACCTATTCTGTTTATGGACAAGATGAAATTAAAATTGGCAAAAAGATTGACTTGGTTGCAGGTATTAGAGCACTTTATCATAACATCGCTGGATTTTCAATTACGCCAAAGATTTCAGCAATGTTCAAAGAGAAACGTTTCACCTATCGATTCACTTATTCCAATGGTTTTAAAAGTCCAACTCTAAAAGAACTATACTATTATTACGAGAGCGAAAGAATGGGGATACATCGTCTTTATTTAGGTAATGAAGATTTAAAACCTCAGCGGTCTCATTATTTTTCTTTGTCAACAGAATATAAACACAAAAGACTACAAACGAGTGTTAACCTATACTTGAATCGTGTATACGATATGATTGAGTATCGTATAATTCCAACAGAATATAAGTACGAAAGAAGAGGAATAGAAGAAACTAAAAAAAGATATAATATTGATGATGCTCGTACTTGCGGAATAGATTATCATATTAGATACAAACTCTCTTCACAAATTTCTTTCAATGCAGGATATAGTTTTGTTGATGCACGTAACCTGACTCAAGATATTAGACTTAACAGCGTGTCGGCTCACAGTGCCAATTTTAAAGCTTCCTGGACAAAAAGGTGGCACTCTAAAAGTTTAAATCTGAATTTATCGGGAGTGTACAAATCAGATCGCTTTTATTTGGAAGAAGATCTTGAAAAGAGCTACGCTAAGGCATATCAACTATGGAAATTGACTGCAAATTATAAATTACGTAACATCAAAAAGATTAACCTATCGATTACTGGTGGTATTGATAATCTTCTCGATTATGTGGACGATAGCCCTTATGGTTCTCATTACGGAACTTTAAATCCTGGCAGAAGCTTGTTTGTCGGTATAAAATTGAATTTTTCAAATTAAAACAAATAAACAACTATAGGAAGCTATAGTTAAAACAAACCTTTATAAATTTTAATAACATGATTAGTATCAGAAAAGTATTATTGATTTTAAGTGCTGCAGCACTTTTTTTTACATCTTGCGACAGTGATGATAATAACAATGAAACCAAGATTGGTAACAAAGAAGGAATTTTGTTAGTCACCTTTGGTTCTAGTTACGAAGCACCTCAATCGACTTTTAAAGGTGTCGACAAAACCGCAAAATCTAAATTTGCAGGTGAGGAAATTCGTTGGGGTTTTACTTCAGATATTATTCTGAACAAACTTCGTCAAGGAAATGGAGAAGGAGCATTAAAAGGAAAAAAGATCGACCATGACACACCCAAAGAAGCTCTGAAATTAATGATTAAAGAAGGTTATGGTAAAATTTGTGTGCAATCGTTACACGTAATTCCTGGAGAGGAATTTGATGAGTTAATTGAAACTGTTGAAGAAATTGAGGCAGCATACGAAGGAATAGAAATTAGTGTTGGTAAACCTCTTTTAAACAGTAATAAAGATTTAGCTGCTGTAGCTAAAGTTTTAAAAGAAAAGTTTTCAGTTCAAATAGCAGCAGGTGAGCCTGTTCTTTTAATGGGACATGGTACGCCTCATAAAAATGACGCAAAGTATGCTGCATTGCAAGTTGAATTGAAAAAATTGTATGCAAATTTCTTCGTTGGAACAGTTGAAGGTATTGGTTTCGATAAAGGGGAAACTTCAATTGGAGGCATTATTACAAAGCTTTCAGCATTAAAATTGAATTCTAAAAATGTAACAATTTCACCTTTAATGTCAATTGCTGGCGACCATGCTAATAATGATATGAATGCTGATACAGGAGAGAGTGTAATTACTGATCAATCGTGGAGAGAAAGATTGGTCGCAGCTGGTTACACAGTAACAGATGTAATGAAAGGCTTAGGAGATTACAATGAAATCAAAGCGATTTGGTTGTCTCACCTTGATGAGGCTAAAGCGAAATTATAATAAGCTAATAATTCAAGATATTATATTAAGGCAGTTTCTATTAAAGAAGCTGCCTTGTTTTTAATTATAGATGATAAGTTGCTTAAAAGTATTTGGAGAAAATATTTTTAAGTTACATATTAATCACAATCATATAACAAAACAATATATCTTTACATCGATTTTGGTGTTCGATTCATCTCTTCAGATGATAGAATGAAAAGGGAATCCGGTTAAAATCCGGAACAGTACCCGCTACTGTAATTCTCATTTTGCAATTTGCAAAATATAGTTTTTACACTACAAGCCACTCTTAGAAATGAGGGGAAGGCTGTAAAAATTGAGAAAAGTCAGGAGACCTGCCAATTCATAACTTAAAACATTTTGCTTCCGGGAAACGAAGTATATGTATTGAACAGATGCGCAAGTTCAGTATCTTATTATTCTATTGATGTGTATAGGGAACACTTAGAGGCAAGATGTTATGTTTTAATTAAAAAAACTTAATCATGTGTTTAAAAAATTTATTTTTGATTAGCCTCTTTTTGTTGCTTTGTCAGTGTGCTATTGCCCAAGAAGGAACCTTGTCTGGAACAGTTATGCAAAAAGATGGAACGAGTTCCTTGGTTGGAGCTAATGTATACATATCAGGTACAACAATTGGTACTGTTACCAATAAACATCAGGGCAAAAGCATTCAAAATTTCAAGATACACTCTCTATATTTGTAATCTAAGGCAGCTTTCATTCGTTTTGATTTTTTGCTTAATTTTTTAGACT
>JADGEF010000220.1 GCA_016744515.1 Marinifilaceae bacterium
TTGAAAGAACCCTATACGGTCGAAGAAATGGAGGACGTTTTAAAACGAATGAATAAGGAGCCTCAAGATATTGTTCGAACTCACGAAAAGCTATATAAAACAGATTATAAGGATAAGATCTTTAATCACGATGAATGGATAAAAATTCTGTTGGAATCACCTCAGTTGATTCAACGACCAATTATTGTGAATAATCATAAAGCCATATTTGCAGTTCCGGCTGAAGAAATGGATACTATCTTGTAATTAAGAATTTATTTGAGTTGTCAGTTATCTGTTTTCAGTTGGCTAGTAACTGACAACCTACAACTGATAAGCATTTGTATCATGAAAACTTTCCGTCTCTTATCTATCCTATTTAATAGTTTACTCCTTTTTTCATGTGACCCGTTTGGAACAAAGATAGGTGATGAAGTGACTTACTTTGAGGCAGCTGAACCTGAGAATATCTCTTATCCAGATACATTGAAAGTAATGACTTGGAATGTGAAATTTGGAGGCGGAAGAATCGATTTCTTTTTTGATTGCCATGGGGATCGGGTGATTATGGAAATAGAAGAGGTGGAACAGAACTTGAATCTTTTGGCTGATAAAATTTGTGAAGTGAACCCTGATATTCTCTTTTTACAGGAAGTAGATATCAATGCCAAGCGATCGGCTTTCATGAATCAGGTTCAGTATTTACTTGATAATACAGGATTTAATTTTGGCGTGTATGCCTCGCAATGGAAAGCGAAGTATATCCCAAGTGATGGTATAGGAAGGATGGATTCGGGAAATGCGATTTTAAGCAAATGGCAACTTAGCGATGCAAAACGAATTGGACTTCCATTGATTGGCGAGCAAAACACTCTTGTTCGCTACTTTTATTTAAAGCGTAATTTAATGCATGCGAAATTGAAGATCTCAGACGGGGAACTGAATTTACTCAATACGCATGCTTCGGCTTATGCCAAGGATAATACAAAGAAACAGCAGCTCGAAATTATTAAGCATTACGCTGATTCTTTAAACTCTAAAGGACTGCCTTTTATTTTGGCAGGAGATTTTAATGCCTTACCTCCCAATACGAAGCAGACTCAGAATTTTGATGATTCAGTTTGTGAAGATGCAGATTACGATGCCGATGATTATAGTGCCGAAACTGATTGGATGAAACCATACTATGAAGCTTATCAGTCAGCCATCTGTTTAGGTGAATATTCCAATGATAAGCTTAAACATTTTACGCACACAACTGATAAAAACGGCTTCTGGAATCGTAAAACCGATTACATTTTTACCAATAAACACTTTATTTCAGGTTCAGGACAAACGATTCAAGATTGGATGGAAGCATCAGATCATGCACCTGTAACAGTCAATTACGAATTATGAATTACGAATTATTAATGTGTGACTCACAAAAGCAATAATCTCTGTAGATCAGTAAAATAAATCATTTTTTATTAAAATTAATTTCGTAATTCGTAATTGAAAATTCGTAATTAAAAAGCAGTTTGCTAAACATGATGCAAAACATTAAAATTTTAATCCCCTAAATGATAAAAAGGCCTTATTTTTAGGCTCTAATTTTAAAACAGTTACATTAACAGTTACAGTTATGGCAGATAATAAACTTTTTAGTGACTTTGCTCCTCAATCAACTCAAGAGTGGATTGACAGAATCGCTAAAGACCTTAAAGGGGCTGACTTTGATAGAAAGTTAGTTTGGAGAACTAATGAAGGATTCAATGTACAGCCTTTCTACAGACTGGAGAACATGGATGATAAAGCCTTCATGAATACTTATCCTGGTGATTTTCCATATGTTCGTGGAAACAAGAAGGATAACAATGATTGGTTGGTTCGCCAGGATATTAGTGTTGAAGATGTAAAAGTTGCCAATGCAAAGGCTCTTGATATCTTGAACAAAGGTATCGATTCAGTAGGATTCGTTCTTAACTGGAAATCAATTAGCAAAGAAGAACTAGCTATTTTATTGGATGGCATTTTCATGGATTGTGTTGAGATTAATTTCGAAAAAATTCATTCTTCTGTTGAACTACTTCAAAACTTACAAGCACTAGCTACTGAAAAAGGTATTGCTTTAGACAAAGTTCAAGGTGGTGTTGCTATCGATGTTATTTCAGGATTCAGCACAGTAGGTAACTATTGTCAATCTGAAGAGAGTTCTTTCGCTTACGTGAAAGAAGCTATCGAAGCATCAAAAGCTCTTCCTAACTACAAAGTTATTGCAGTAACAGGTAGTTTGTTCAACAACTCAGGATCTTCAATTGTTGAAGAATTAGCTTTCTCTTTAGCATCGGGTGCTGAGTATTTAGGAAAAATGATCGAAGCTGGTCTTTCAGTTGATGATGTTGCTCCTAAAATGCGTTTTAACTTTGCAACAAGCTCTAAGTATTTTATGGAGATTGCTAAGTTAAGAGCAGGTCGTATGCTATGGGCAAACATTGTTAAAGCATATGGTGCTTCAAACGAAGCTGTTTGCAAAATGTATGTACACGGAGAGACTTCTAACTGGAACAAATCAGTTTACGATCCATATGTAAACATGTTGCGTACACAGACAGAGACTATGTCTGCTGTATTGGGTGGATTGGATTCATATACAGTAAATCCTTTCAACACATCTTACGAACAAGCAACTGAATTTTCAGAGAGAATTGCTCGTAACCAACAATTATTATTAAAAGAAGAATCGCATATTGGTAAGATTGCTGACCCTGCTGCTGGTTCATATTATATAGAGTCATTAACTGAATCGATTGCTGATGAGGCTTGGAAATTATTCTTAGCTGTTGAAGACAAAGGTGGATACCTTGCTGCTTTCAAAGCTGGATTCGTTCAGAATACTATTAAAGCTACTGCTCAGAAGAGAGATTTAGCTATCGCAACTCGTAAAGAAAACTTCCTAGGAACAAACCAATTTCCTAATTTTGGTGAGGTTCTTGAAACGATTCCAGAAGCAGTTCTTGTTCCAGAAGATAAAACTGCTGACAATGCTGTTTGTGAAACATTGAAGCCATACCGTGGTGCTCAAGCTTTCGAAACGCTTCGTAACAAGACTGATATTTACGCTAAAGTAAATGGTCGCCCTAAAGTGATGATGTTCCCTATTGGTAATTTGAATATGCGTAAGGCTCGTGCACAGTTTGCATGTAACTTCTT
>JADGEF010000113.1:0-11721 GCA_016744515.1 Marinifilaceae bacterium
AAATACCAACATGTTGGTATTGCAGTAAAGTTTTTCTGAAGCTATTTTTGTCATAACAAAACAAAGCCAAGAAAACTGAAATTCGATGAAGGTTAAGAAATCTTTTGCCATAATATTTCTTTTTTAGTGTTAATACTTCATTCGATTTCAGTTTTTCTATTTATACACGAGAGCTCTATTCGGACTTGTTTGTCTGTTTTTGAGCTCTCGTCTTGTTATCTACAGAATAATGTGTAATTTAAATCATCAAACAATAAAAATACGATAGTATGCGCATTACGAAGGATATGAAAATGGCCGATGTTATTCAAATGAATTACATGCTGATTCCTGTTATTTATCGTTTTGGAATTAATTTAGGTTTCGGTGATAAAACAGTGACCGAAATTTGTGGAGGAGCAGAGGTTGACCTTAATTTCTTTTTGCAGATGGTCAATACTTATCACGATAAAGATTATTTCCCAAAAGAAGAATTACAATCAATACCATCAAAAGATATTGTGGCTTATTTGAAGATGACTCACTCGAGTTATTTGAATGAGAAGCTTTCTGAGATTGAAGTTTTAATTGAGGAATTACAGCATGCCGAATTTGAGGACGAGAAGTATATACTTCTTATCCGAAACTTTTTTGAAGGCTATAAGAATGAATTGACGGAGCATATTATGCACGAGGAAGAACTCGTATTCCCTTATGTATTGGCTGTTGAAGAGATTTGTGAAGCCCGAAGTATCTCAGATCGAAATAGAAAGTTGTACGAATCGTTTTCGATTGCTGAGTATCAGGAAGGTCATGATGATGTGGAAGAAAAACTGATGGACTTAAAAACTATCATGATAAAATATTTGACACCACCTTTGAATAAAAACTTATATCATAAAATTATTCAGTTACTTTTTATGTTAGAACAGGATTTGAATTATCATTCTCGAATTGAGGATAAAGTTCTTGTCCCGAAGATGATTGCAATGGAAAAAATTATTACTGAATTGAATTAAACTGAAGCTATGAATAATATAACTATTGTCGTTGCTGAGGCTTCTTTTTTGATTCAAGAAGGTTTAAATAATATCCTTAAAAAACTGGGTGACAATCAAGTTATTCAAAAGATGGACAAGGGTGAAGGGCTTTTTGAAAGTTTAGGTACGCTAAAACCTAATATGTTGATTTTAAATCCCGACCTGTTTGATGGAAATGCAGACCTAATTAAACAAGAGTGTGGTAAGTTAAAAAATAGCAAGCTTGTTCTTATTTCCAATGCTAAAGATATCGATAAGAAGTATTCTGCTGATGCTTTTATTCATTATTACGATGGTCAAGCTAAGATTTTAGAATGTCTAGAGACATTGAAATCAGATTTACTAAAGACACAAAAAAAGGAAAAGTCAGATGAGCCTATTAGTGCTAGAGAGAAGAACATCTTAAAGCATATTGCTCTTGGGTTAACCAATAAGGAAATTGCAGATACGCTTTTCATAAGTATTCATACTGTGGTGACGCATCGAAAAAATATAACTCAGAAATTGGGTATCAAATCTGTTTCGGGATTAACAGTTTATGCCATTCTTAATAATTTGATCGCAATGGATGAGGTGAAGTAATAGGATGAATAAGATTAAAAAGAGGTATTAATTTAAACTAATACCTCTTTTTGTTCATTTATAGAGTTTCTTTCTTTGGTATTTTTACGAAGAAGCAACTTCCTTTGCCAAATTCAGATTCTACCCAAATTTCGCCTCCAGCTTGTACCACACTATTTTTTACGATGGCAAGTCCTAGTCCCATGCCACTTGATTTAGTTGTGAAATTAGGATAAAAGAGTCGTCCCTTTATCTTCGGGTCTACACCTTTACCGTTATCTTTAACTGACGTCAACCAATATGAGTTGTCTTCTTTTAATTCAATCGTAATTTGGCCATTCCCTTCGCTAGGGATCGATTCGATAGCATTGTTTAGAAGGTTCACATATATTCTAACAAATTGTTCTTTGTCCAAACTAGCCATGGCATTTTTAATACCATTTAGGTTTAGGTTGATTTCATGCTTATTGTTCTGATAAAGTGATAGTGCATGGTTTAAAATATCAACCAAATTTAAATCCTCAGCTTTTGATTCTGGCATTTTTGCAAAGTTCGAAAATGCCGTTGCAATGGACGAAAGTGTATCAATTTGATGAATAAGTGTTTCACTGACCTGTTTAAGTAGCTTGCCCCAATCTTCAGACTTATCATCGTAGCGACGTTGCAGAAATTGAATACTCAACTTCATTGGAGTCAGAGGATTTTTAATTTCGTGAGCCACTTGACGTGCCATTTCTCTCCAAGCTGTTTCTCGCTCCGATTGAGCTAAGAGTTCAGCCGATTGTTCTAAATCGACTAACATTTTATTGTAGACTTTAACTAGGCTTCCAATTTCATCGTTTTTAGTGTATTCAATGGCTGTACTATGTTTTCCTAAGCGCGTACTCTGCAATTTGTTTTCAATTAACCTTAAAGGCTGTGTAATTTTGTTGGATATGATGACCGAAACGAAAATGGCAATCAGAATCATAAACAGGTGTAAATTAATTCCTGTTAGGATTAAATTGAAAAGTTCTGATCTTAGATCCTGATTCTTTATAAAGTATGGCAGATTAATGAAAGCTAAACGTTGATTGTTTGAATCGACTATACTTTCATAAGCCGAGAGGTATTCCATACTCCCAATTTGCTCTTTATGGATAAAGTGAGTTCTCTCTTTATAAAATAGTTGATAGAAAGCTGAGAAGTTCATTTGTTTTCCTTGCACTTTCTTATCAAAAATCTCGTGACGAGATGAAGCAATTAGTTCACCCTTGATACTGTATAGGTGTATATCAGCAAATATTAAATTTGATATTTGTTGCAGTCTTTCGGTAATAGCGCTGTTGCTAGGATTGAGCTGAAGTTCAGGAATGATTTCTTGTTTTATAATCTGAAGTTTTTCGCTTAGTTCTTTATTGTGTTTCTGGTTAAACTGCTGGATATTGTAATAGATACTGCCGCCTCCAAGAAGAAGAAAGAAGAGCATCAATACGGCAGTAATAGAATACTGAATACGGTATTTAAAGCTATACTTAAATTTTAATCGCCAAGGGAATCGCTCGATAAGAATAATAATTATGGTGAAAATATAAAAAAGTATAAAGATGTACGGAATAGAAATATACCTTTTAAACCAAGTGATTTCTGGAGAGCTTAGAACAAGTGAGTTTTCTCCAAAACGATAAATTAGGTGAGAATAATGATCGAGTTTTTTCCAAGCATATGTTCCATCAGATTTACCAAAGCCAGCATCGTTTAAATAATAGTTGAACTCTCCAGATGAGGCAATTAACTTACCATTTCGATATTTTCCAAAAGAATAATCTTTACCAGTGGGCTGAATGCCCACTTTTTTGTCAAGAAGGAGATCGGGATATCCTAAACCTTGAGACCTTGATTTAGAATCGAGGCGAATAAAAATTCGATGACTTTTCCCTTTTCGAGTTTCGATTTCGAGTTTCCCTAGGTAGGAAACCATGCCATCGTATTCGTTTAAATTATAAAAATTACTCCCGACAATGATTTCACCATTTTTGAGAATCATTTCCTCAAAGAACTCATAGCAATTTCGAATTTGGTCATCAGGCTCAACATTAAGCTCATCTTTTTCACCACAAACTGTGATTTGAATATGGAACTGTTCCCAGTATCCAACTAAAAGATTATTTTCTAAGTAGTCTATAATCTTATTTTCGTTGCGTGCCGGATTTTTACAAAGTTGTTTTAGGTTTGGGTTAGATGTAATTTGTTTCTCAAGTTCAATAAGTAATGACTCTGATGTTGGGCTGTACTCCGACGATAAGTTTAGTGATTCAAGTACACGGGTGTTTTTTTCTTTTTGTTCTGCAAAGGTGTTTATTCTGTTGCTGATGAAAATTGAAACACAGAGTAGTAAAGTGATGAAAAAGGTGTGTAGGTAACTTGGTTTTACAAATTTGTCAATAAGAATAATAGCCAATAATAGTGAGAACTCAAAACCTAGACCCAACAAGTCTATTGGCATTCCCATTACATTTTTTACGAGCGAATATACCCCTAGAAAAAGGATGATAATCAATAATCTTAAAGGAGTTGATATTCTATCTTTTACACTTCTGTTGATTAGTTTTCCTAAAAGGATGAGTCCATAAAAAAGCTGTATTAGTATAACTAATCCAAACATGGAATAAATCCAATTGCTTTTAATCTCATACATCTGGAATGATAAGCTGGAATCTAAAACCAAATTTTTGAACAAGACACTTATCGTTGTGTATAGTAGAGAAAAGAATATCAGGTTAACGATTAAGAAAATGTAATTGAAGCTTAGAGCTCTATTTCTGAGCATAACCTGATAAGGGAAATACTTGGTATATGCGTAAATGAAGCTAAAAATAAAGAAGCTATTTATGGCAAAGTCTCCTAATGATGGGAAGTAGAATGATGACGCAAAGAGGACAGGAGAGAATAGCTCCATACTTGAGAAAACATTCGGAATACCTTTGCTTAGCATGATGTAACGAAGCCAAACAAGTAAGAACCCAAAGGCAAGAATTCCAATACTTCGAAACCATAATTTTCGGCGCATTCGAATGAGTTGTATGGCTAATATGATGCCACACAATAAACTTAAGAAATAGAAGTATGCTGCATTGTTAAAATCGGGTTGAGATAGAAAATTATCTTTTTCTTTCTTTAAACTGAAAAGAGATTCTCCTTTAGTGTTTTTTATCGTCCTCTCATCATTTTCATGAAAATGTATGATGTAAGAATCTGATAAATCGAATGCTTTTGCGAAGTGCTTTTTTAAATATTTGTTTTCGTAAGTATACTCCTTCTGAATGAGCATTACCCCGATGAGTTGTATTTTATCTATTCTAGTTTTTTTAATGTAAAACCAAGAGTTATCAATGAATTCGACTTGAGATTCAAATTTTTTATTGATGATTGCAGGAGTGAGATTGATGGAATTATCGCTCCAATAAATCAAGCTATCCTTTTCTAGAGCAAATAATGATAGTTCTTTATTTTTTAATTCAGCCTCTTCTTTGCTTAGGTTATCATTTTCAGAGATGAATTTTTTTTCGTTTGATATGATCTCGGCGAGTATAGCTAAGTATTCATCTAACAGAGCTTCTTTTTTAAAAAATACTTCTTGAAAATTATCAAGTTTTATTTGAGAATTCTTGTCAGTATTCGCTTGACGATCAGTCTTTATTCCAATAATAATTGAAAGTAGAAAGACAACAAGAAGAAAGATGATGAGTTTATTTTTTTTCAAAATCAATGATATAAGTGATAATCTATGAATTCAATCCAGACCGTTTGAACAAGTTTGATGCCAACTCTTTTGACCATCATTAATTTAGCTGATTTAAATTGAAATTTACACAGCTCTTAAATTAGCATAATTTAGTGAGATCATCAAACGTGATGATAGGGTTCATTTCGCAATATGGTCATAGCTCTATAAAGTTGTTCCGTAAAGATCATACGAATCATTTGATGTGAAAAGGTCATTTTCGAGAGCGAGATCTTAGCTTGAGCCTCCTTATAGACATCAGGAGAGAAGCCGTAAGGGCCGCCAATAACAAAGATGAGGTTCTTAATACCACTTAGCATTTTCTGCTCAATAAATTTAGAGAAAGCTACTGAAGAGAATTCTTTACCGCCTTCATCCAATAAGATTAATAAATCACCACTTTTTACATGCGATAAAATCAACTCACCTTCCTTTTGTTTTTGTTGCTGTTCAGAAAGATTCTTTGTGTTTTTTATGTCGGGGATGATTTTCATTTCATATGGCATGTAATGAATCAATCGCTTTTGATATTCCTCAATGCCTTTTATCACAAAGTCTTTATCTGTTTTTCCAATAACAAGTAAGGTGGTTTTCATGTCTATTTTATGGCTTTATAAAACAAATTTTAGAGTTTGGATTAAACCATTTGCCCTTTTATCTGCCTATGATAAATGATGAAGTTTTCAATAAGACAAAGATAGCTTCTGAAGATTTGAAATGAAATATTAAAGGGCGCTTTATCAGGATAATAAAGCGAAAAGATAAATTTTTAGTACATTCTTATTACCTTGCGTTTTAAATTCAGCATGGTATTTGTTCTAATAAGTTTGAATCTACGATAAACAATCATTTTATGAGATTTATAAAATACATACTAATTATTGCCATTTCGGTCTTAAGTATTACAGTTTTTGCACAACAAAAGCAGGAATTGCCTAAGGGTTTGGTTGCTGCTTTCCAACAAGGGAATAGTATTAGCTTGGCATCTTTCTTTAGCGATAGAATTGAGTTGAAGATTCAAGATAAGGATGCGATTTATAGCAGATCGCAAGCTAAGCAGATAATGGCTAAGTTTTTTGCGAGATATAAACCTAAGAGTTTAAAGAAAAAGCATATTGGAGGTAAAGCTAATTCACCTTATTTTATTGGAACATTAATTACTAATAAAGGGAACTTTAGAACGACTTTTTTATTGAAAGGGAATGGAGATAAGGCTATTATGCATCGACTGAGTATCGAGGTGGAGTAGTATTTAAAGAGGAAATAAAAATTAGGGGCTATCGAATTATTGATAGCCCCTAATTCATTTAAAATTTTAGTGTTTTTTGCGATTCTTCCGACTGTAATTTCCAGTCAATTGGCTCAATACCTTGTTCTTTTAAATAAGTGTTTGTCTGGCTAAAAGGCTTACTTTTAAAAAAGCCTCGGTGAGCTGATAGTGGAGAAGGATGAGCCGATTTTAGAATGAAATGCTTCCTTCTATCTATTTGGAGTCCCTTTTTGTGAGCATATGAGCCCCATAAGATAAATACAAGCTTTTCTCTGTTTTCAGACAAGGCTTTTATGGCTGCATCAGTAAATTCTTCCCATCCTTTATTCTGGTGAGAACCTGCTTCGTTGGCTTTAACCGTTAGAGTTGCATTAATCAGGAGAACACCTTGCTTTGCCCAATCTTCAAGATTTCCTTTGCTTGATATAGGAATGTTTAAATCGTTGTTTAGTTCCTTGTAAATATTGCGTAAGCTAGGTGGGAATCTCATCTTATCATTTACTGAAAAAGCTAAGCCATTAGCTTGATTAGGACCATGATATGGGTCTTGGCCAAGAATGACAACTTTTATATCTTCGAAAGGACAGGTGTTAAATGCTCTGAATATAGATTCCTGAGGAGGATATACTTCATTTTGTTGATATTCATCATCAACAAATTGTTCTAATTGCTTAAAATACGTCTTGTCAAATTCAGGGCTGAGATGTTCTTTCCAGCTATCGCTTATATTTTTATCCATGTGTTCTTCAGTTTTATGCGAAGATAAGTAATTGTGCGTGATTATTGATGAGCTTTAAACTTCTTTCAAAGATGTCATATTAACTTATATAGAATTGAAAGCCACAAATTTCACAGATTCCCTCAAATTAAAGTAAGCCGAGAAGTGTATCCTGCAAAGAATAAATACACTAAATAATTTGTGTTAATTTGAGTAATTCGTGGACGATAGTTAAAATAAGTAATTGCGTAATTATTGATGAGATGAATTAATGTAAAAAGAAAGGGATCTCGGCTAATTGCTGAGATCCCTTTTGATAGTTAGTTGGTGTTTATATTTGGTTGGTTTTCTTTGAAAGAAATTTTTAGTCCAATGGATTACATACAATGGATATATTTTTCAACAATATCCATTATCTCTTGGTGCTTACCTAGAATACGATCGTTAAGACCATTGTCTTGATAAGCCTTAAGATTAGCAGTAATTGCATCGATACTCCCAGCAGGGAAAACATTATTGTTTTCGAAAATTTCACGCTTAGCTAATAAGCTATCAGCACTTTCAAAACAACAAGTTGGTAATTGCTCTAATTTTTCAAGTCTATCAGAGAAGTTTGAACTAAAAATATCTATGTCAGCATATAAAGCCTCTGCTTTTTCTAAGGCTTTTTCGTCTTCTAAACCGTGCTGAACAGCCACGATTAAACCAGCGACTAGCATATAAATATCAGCAGATCCGTCTGGCACACGGAATTCGAAAGTTTGTTTGCTTGAGAAATCACGAGTATCAGCAACTTGCTGAGGGTTTACCTCTTTAACCATATCCTTAGAACCTAACCATCCTAGTGGTACACGTACCAAAACAGAACGGTTACGATCACCCCAACAGATGTAGGTAGGAGCCTCCTGATGAGGAACTAAACGTAAGTATGAAGTAGGAATTGTATTACCAAAAGCAGTTAAAGAACCAGCAAGATCCATAATTCCAGCAATACCTTTTTTAGCCGTGTCGCTTAATTTACCATTCTCAACACATAGATTTTTGCCATCTTTTGTAAGCATCATATGAATATGAAGACCTGAACCAGCTTTACCTATTGTAATTTTTGGAGCCCAGCTGACTAATGCACCCTCACGAGCTGCTAGCATACGAACGATCCATTTACCAATTAATAATTGATCAACTGCATCTTCCGCTTCAACTGGAATAAACTCAATTTCATGCTGCTCGTAACCATCTTCTCGAACGATGAAATTACCTACTTCTGAATGTCCATACTTGATTTTACCACCACACTGAGCAATAAGAACCATTGCCTCGCGACGTAGATTTTCCCATTGTGTAAATGGTTGAGAATCGTGATACCCTTTTTGGTCTTCGCCTGGATAAAGGTCTGCTTTTTTACTTTTAATATAGTACTCCAATTCACCCATAGCTTTAAAAGTCATGCCTGTTTTCTCTTTGAAACAGTTATGAGCTTTCTTAAGAATGTGTTCTGGTGCACTTTCTAAGGGTTCGCCTAAAGCTGTATAGAAAGAACAAAGGATATCTAATGTTGGAACTTCTGAAAAAGGATTTAAAAAAGCAGTTTTGAAACGTGGAATCACGTATAAGTCACTAGAACCTGCCTCGATAAATGGGAAAAGGCTTGATCCATCAACACGCTCACCTGTACTTAGAATATTGTCAAGGTGGTTGCGATCAGTTATAATAAAGTTTAATGTTTTTAATTTACCATCGTTAGCAACGTAACGAAAGTTAATCATCTGAATGCCATTCTCTTCGATATAACGAATTAAATCTTCTTTAGTGAATTCATTTGGCATTTTCTGTAAGTACTGAACCAATTTGTTTGGGTTCAAAGCAACTGAAGCATTTGTCATGATGCGGTTATTTATTTAATGTTTGTGTTTTTAGCTTTGACTCTAGCAGATGATTTTAAGAATGACTCATATATATAGTATGAGTTAAGCTTATATTCTGGTCTGCATCTATGTCTTTCTTTCAATTACTAAAATAGATGAGATGCACCATGCTTTCCAAGCAGAAGTAAAGAATTCTAGAAATGTGACTTGAGCTACTGGAAGTCTTGATTCTATTGGCTTTGAATCTGTTTTATGACTACCTGCTTGAGGGATGGTTTGCTGTTGTACAGCACCTTGTTTTCTAGCGCCTTGTTCCTAAAAAGATGGATTTTACAAGTAGCCCCCCTTAAGGAGAGTAGGGGGTGCGAGAAGGATGTATTTATAATTTGATTGATCCCTATTGGGGATGTAGGGGTCTTAATTTATTAGATACTATTCTGGTAAACACCCCATTTTTAATCACACCCCTGATAAAACGTCATTTTTTACTGCTATACCGGTAAAAGTGAGAGAATTTAGAGTGAAAAGTGCGATGAAAATAATTAAACCCCTTCTTTTTCTCACTTTCACCCACATGGCTGAATCGCTACTGTTAAATATGGGAGTTTTGAGGTAAAATGTAATCGAAATCTATTTCTTTCTTAACGAATTCTCGATTCGTCTGAGCCAAACAACGACTATTGCAAATAGAACTCTAGGAATTATAAGAATAGGCATCGAATAACCTAAACTTAAAAAGAGAAGTGGATCTTCTAATTGCGAATGGGATATGGATAGATGATGATTTAATAAATCACATTCCTTTTTGTTGAGCTGGCCTTCATCTACTTTTTGAATCATAACGGCAGAGCCATAAGCCAAACCGATGGTGTTACCCACCATCCATAGGAATGAGGATTCTTTAGGCAGTCCCATCAATCGCATAAATGGGGAGAGCGGCTTGATTAGGTATTTTAAAATTCCAAACTCCTCTAAACACCTTTGTACAATGAGCAGTATATTAACAAGTATGACAATCTTAAGAAGCGTGGTTCCGATTTGTGGTAACCATGATATGATAGCTTGTGTTAGGTCGCTGTGTTGAGTTTGGTAAGTGAATCCTCCATCACTAGGATTGCCTGGCAGAATAAAGTTGAGAATGGCTCCTATAATAAAGCTAGAGGTGAGGCGTAGTAAAAGCATGCGTGTTGCTGACGAGCCTGTTTTCTTTAGAATTGCTGTTTCAATAAGGAAACCATGTGAGATAAGGCACATTACGGCAAGTATTGTTCCATCGCGAACGGGCAAAGCCAGCGTTGTGAGTACAGCGACTACAGAATAGATGTTTGTGAAAATGCTTGTGATTAAAACCAAAGCCGCAACACCTGGTAAACCTATAATTTTAAAGATAGGACTGGTGTATTCGGCCATTAGAACGAGCAAGCCGAAGTAATCCAGTAAAAGAACTGCGAACGAGATGGGCAGTGTTAGCTTAATCAGCCATATCGAGGTTTTTATACCTGATGGCAAAGCCTGTTTCACGCACATTAATAATCTGTTCTTGAAATCTTTCATAAGATTCAGTTTGCAAGTTTGAAGCTGCAAAACTAAGAATAAATAGGATGTACCCAAGTTTATAGATTGGCTATTTGATTAAATCAACAGCTTTAGCTCCAATAAGCTGCATTAAATCTTCAGGTTTCAGCTTGACTCTAAAGTTAACTTTCCCACCACTCACAATAAGTTGATTCATTTGGCTTGAACTGAGTTCGATAAAAGTTTTGTATAGCTTTTTCATGCCGATAGGCGAGCAGCCACCTTTTATGTAGCCAGTATTTTGTAATAATTCTTTTTCGGGAAGCATCAAAATCTTTTTCTCTTGAGCGGCCGTAGCAGCTTTCTTCAAATCCAATTCGTTTGATAGTGGAATAATAAAGACGTAGAGTTCATTGCTAACTCCGTGTGCAACTAGAGTTTTGTGAATAAGAGAAGCATCATGATCAATTTCCAGATCAATGGAGTTTTTAGCCTCGTAGCTAATCTCATTTTTATCTAGAATTCTTAGTGCGTTTGTTTTAACGATTTTGCCCATAATTATCTTTTTCAATCGATGAAGCGAAGTTAGGGAATCTCGGTATTTCACGCAAAGTGCGCAAAGTTTTTATCGCAAAGCCCGCAAAGAATAAGATTCTAATTTGAGTTCATTTGTGAAATTTGTGGCTCCTTTGTTTGTTGTTTTAATCGCAAAGGCGCTAAGTTTTCACGCCTAGCCTGCAAAGAATAAGATTCTGATTTGAGTTCATTTGTAAAATTTGTGGCTCCTTTGTTTGTTATTTTTACCGTAAAGGCGTTAAGTTTTCACGCCTAGCCTGCAAAGAATAAGATTCTAATTTGAGTTCATTTGTAAAATTTGTGGCTCCTTTGTTTGTTATTTTTATCGCAAAGGCGCTAAGTTTTCACGCCAATCCTGCAAAGAATAAGATTCTGATTTGAGTTCATTTGTGAAATTTGTGGCTCCTTTGTTTGTTATTTTTACCGCAAAGGCG
>JADGEF010000113.1:11821-14469 GCA_016744515.1 Marinifilaceae bacterium
TAAGTTTTCACGCCAATCCTGCAAAGAATAAGATTCTGATTTGAGTTCATTTGTGAAATTTGTGGCTCCTTTGTTTGTTATTTTTACCGCAAAGGCGTTAAGTTTTCACGCCAATCCTGCAAAGAATAAGATTCTGATTTGAGTTCATTTGTGAAATTTGTGGCTCCTTTGTTTGTTATTTTTACCGCAAAGGGGCTAAGTTTTCACGCCAATCCTGCAAAGAATAAGATTCTGATTTGAGTTCATTTGTGAAATTTGTGGCTCCTTTGTTTGTTGTTTTTACCGTAAAGAATAAAATTTATTGATGATGGATGAATGGAGGTAAATGAAAAAAACGCTAGCATTAAACTAGCGGTTATATAATCATTCCTTAGGTGTTTATCTAAAGTTCAATAACATCACCTGTTGCATATTTTATCGTATTAAACTCATCGTGAAAACGAGCAAGAGTTGGAAAGTCTACACAATGCATAGGGTAAAGATGTTCTACATTCTGAGTTCTAAAATATGCAACAGTTGCATCAACAGCATTTTGATCTTTCTCTGTTAGGTGAAAGCCACCCACTACAGCATAAAGACTTTGTCCTGTTACCTGCTTGGCATATTCGCATATATTGCAAATGCCAGCATGAGAACAGCCAGTTAATACGATTAAACCTTTCTCTGTTTTCATAGCAATGGCAGTATCATCGAGCATTTTATCACCCTTGTGTTCGCCTTTCTCGAAGCTCGTTTCCCTTGGAATTTGCCCTAGGAAGAAAATGCCTGAAGCCAGCTCCAAGCTTTTTTCACTTGCCATTATTTCAAAGTCTCGATTAAAAAGATTAGCCTTTTCAGTCGAAATTTTATTGAGAATATGTGGATGTATAATAAGCTTTTTCTTCTCCTTAAATTCATGGCTAGCCATACCTCCTGTATGATCCCAATGGTGGTGTGATAGAACAACAAAATTACTCCGATTTAGATCGATACCCAAGGCATTAGCATTGTGTTTGTATAAATCGGTATGTCCTGTGTCAAAAAGAATATTGACTTGTTCTGTCTCAACAAAAGCTGAAAAGCCCCATTCCGATCTACAACAACGAGCTGCTCTTTTACTCGTTTCGTTTTCGCAAAGTATGGTGATCTTAATTTGTTTTTCCATTGTTCCTATTTGTGTGGAATACCAAGGCATTCGATTTTTAGTGAATACCTTTAGGCTTGCATAAGGACGAAGTTAAAATTTTTTTTCTGATAAATGAATATCGATGTGCTCGAACAAATAAGGGAAACTCGGCTAAAATTCAGTTTTGCAATCTCGACATTTACACACACTTTTTAGATTATTGATGGGTGTAAAAATGAAAAGGGACATAAAAATGGTAAAGATTTTCCTGATTTTATGCTTACCTAAGCTGAATTTGATGTTTGTCGACTGACAATTGGGACAAATAGGCTCGTGTTTCACATCCAATTCTAGAATATCACTTGCTTTATTGTAATCCATATCGCTGATCATGATTTGAATACCCGAATTCATGATGCGACTATAATGAGGCATTAAATTCGAGAAATTCTCATTGGTTATAAAAGCTTCGATCCCTTCATTTTTAAGGTGCCCCTTAATTAGGTTGGCCTCAACAGCCGTGTCACATGTCATTAATCGAACAATACTCATAATTTTGATTTTATATAAATGAGGCGTGATTTGTGATGAAAAAGAATTTGCTGCAAAGTAATTAAACTGAGCAGCAAATTTAATAAAGTCTTGACTTTAATAAATACCCCTTTAACCTTCAATTTAGCTGGCTCTATTATCTTGTGCAAATGTTGTAAAGCTGAATAGCATGAATAATGCTACGATTGTTAGTGTGTTTCTCATTGATTTTAGATTGGATTGTTTTTTTATAATGGTAAGTTATAAATCTAATGTTTGACGTAAGGAAGCCATACACATAAACCGTTTTCACCTATTTTATTTTTACTTCTCCAAGCATTTTAATTTCTGAATATTCAGAAAGAACTTTTTGGCTTGAAATTTCAGTTTTACTTTCGATTAGTTTCTTTGGAAGTACTTTTAATTCAAGGAAATCTTCCAACTCTAGTAATCATTTTAATATTCAATCCCTATTCTTGCCTGAATTCCTTTTGTATAGTAATGCTTTATTTCTTTTATTTCAGATACCAGATCAGCAAATTCAATCAGTTCATCAGGAGCGTATCTTCCTGTAACTATTATCTCAGTTTGTTCGGGTTTTCTTTTTAGCAAATCAATAAGTTCTTCAATACCAAATAATTTGTAGTAAATAGCAATATTAGCTTCATCTAATACTATAACATCATATTTGCCCGACAAAATTATTTCGGAAACTTCATTAAAACCATTTCGAGCAGCATCTATATCAGCTTTTGTGGGTGCGTTGTAAATAAAACAATCCAATCCGTATTGTTTGATAGTGATATCGGAGGACAGATTTTGAATTACTTCAACTTCCGAATAAATCATCCCTTTTACAAATTGGGCAAAGAAAACTTTTTTACCTGCCCCAACTGCACGTACTGCAAGACCAATGGCTGCAGTTGTTTTTCCTTTTCCATTTCCGGTATAAACTTGTATATATCCTTTCATCTTGTTACAAATAGTTTTCTCTTTAATTCATCATTATCGT
>JADGEF010000114.1 GCA_016744515.1 Marinifilaceae bacterium
CAATAGCGCACTTGACTTCGTATTGCCTTCCCTCCGATTAGGCGACTCAGTTGTCTTTCAAACTGACGGAAAAGTTTGCATGCAAGGCAAACAAAAAAGAGCCACCCTTGAAGGATAGCTCTTGAAATATTATTCCCACTCAATAGTTGCAGGTGGTTTCGAACTGATGTCATACACCACTCGATTAACACCTTTAACACCATTGATAATTTTATTCGAAATCTTAGCTAGGAATTCATATGGCAAATGTGACCAATCAGCAGTCATACCATCGGTAGAACTAACCGCACGAAGAGCAACAACTCTTTCGTAAGTTCTTTCATCACCCATAACACCTACAGATTGAACTGGTAACAACATTGCTCCTGCTTGCCAAACTTCGTCATATAATCCATCTTCAATCAATCCTGAAATATAAATATGATCAACCTCTTGTAGAATTCGTACTTTCTCGTGGGTAATATCACCTAAAATACGAATACCTAGTCCTGGTCCTGGAAAAGGATGACGAGCAATGAATTTCTCCTCAAGTCCCATGCTACGACCAACACGACGTACTTCATCCTTAAACAATAACTTAAGAGGTTCTACAACCTTAAGATTCATATAATCAGGTAATCCACCAACATTGTGATGAGATTTAATGGTTTGTGAAGGACCTCCTGTTACTGATACAGATTCAATAACATCAGGATAAATTGTTCCCTGAGCTAACCATTTTGCGTTCTCAATCTTATGAGATTCTTCGTCGAAAACCTCAACAAAAGCATTACCAATAATCTTACGTTTCCCTTCAGGATCAGTTACCCCAGCCATTGCTGAAATAAACTTCTCACCAGCATCAACTCCAGTTACATTTAAGCCTAAGGTTTCGTACTTCTTCAATACATCAGCAAACTCATTCTTACGAAGAAGTCCGTTATCAACAAAAATACAATGTAAATTTTCTCCAATTGCTTTATGTAATAACATAGCTGCTACAGTTGAATCGACACCTCCTGATAAACCTAGAATTACTCTATCGTCACCAAGTTTTTCTTTCAATTCTGCTACAGTAGTATCAACAAATGCATCAGGCGTCCAACTTTGATCGCAGTTACAAATTCCAACAATAAAATTCTTCAATAAAATTGCTCCTTCAGTGGTATGATATACCTCTGGATGGAATTGAATACCGTAAGATGTTTCACCTTCAATTGCAAAAGCAGCATTCTCAACATCAGCAGTACTTGCAATTACTTTATAATTATCAGGCATGCGTTCGATAGTGTCACCATGTGACATCCATACCTGTGAATTCATACTGATATCCTTCAATAATTCGTTGGTATTATCAACAGATGTCAAGTTAGCACGACCATATTCTCTTTTGTTTGATGCCATAACTTCACCACCAAAACAATGGGCCAAATGCTGAGCTCCATAACAAACACCAAGAAGTGGTAACTTGCCTTTAATTTCTGATAAATTTGGAATTGGAGCATTTTCTTCGCGAACCGAAAATGGACTTCCCGAAAGAATCACACCTTTAATACTATCATCCAGCTTTGGAGGATTATTATAAGGATGAATTTCACAGTAAACATTTAATTCGCGAACACGTCGAGCAATAAGCTGAGTGTACTGCGAGCCAAAGTCAAGAATTAAAATTTTTTCTTGCATAATCTTAATAATATATGAGGTTGTTTAGCTTCTCTATTTGGCGTACAAAGATATACAATTCATCATCATTAAATAATTATTATTTCCTATTGTTATAACAATTTTCGATTTAATTTGGGTTCTAAGATTTGAAGCAAATAAAAAGTCCATTTGCACATAGGCAAATGGACTCAAAATTCTTTATTCTATGGAAGTTTACTTAAACTTCTTTAATAATTTTTTTACAGCATCTTTATGAATGGTAATTCCCATCATCTTAAGCTTTACGTAATCTTCCTGAAAGAAATAATACCCAAACTCAGCAGAGTTCTCGTCAATATTACGAGATCCAGAACTAGAGTCTTTAATTAAGTACCAATCCTTACCAGACTTATCAACATAGTAACCAATTAAATGCATACCATGATCATCCGTTGTAGTTCCATTTGAGAAACGGAATTGACGGGCATCTTCAGTAATATACTCAGATGGAATATCGAAAGAAGGAATCATAGCACAGTTAGTTGTACGTAAAAAGCCAGCTTCAGAAACATCACCACCAATACTCATAGTATAACCTTTGCGAACTGCAGATTTAATCGCCTCCATATAAACATCAAGAGGTACATTATAATACTCCTTTGAATGCCACCAGTTATCAGGCACTTTATACTCTACTTGTTCCCAGTATGGCTCTTGCTTGTATGACAATAACTCGATATAATCATCTGGATTTAACTTCAAGTAATCTTTTAAATAAGTCTGAGGTGTATATTCTTTTCCTTCAACAATAAACTTAGTTGGAGGTACTCCAATATAATGATTCATAATAGATTTAATAGTTGCAATAGCCTCTTCCTCATTCCAAGCACTACTCTTCTTCAAGAACTTTAAGTATGCCAACATCTCGTTGTACATTTTCTCATGCGTATGGAATTTACGACCATCTTTCAAACCCGTAAATTCAGACTGAGGAACAACACCATAAATTTTCCACATACGAGCAACCGAATTCCCTTCAGACCCCTGACCAAACTCAGAATCTCCTCTTTCTTTTACAAAACGACGAGCTTTCTCAACATATTCCCAGTATACCGTGTATAGTTCAGAAATATCAACTTTCTTTTTATGAAGACGATAAACTTCAGACTCATAAAATGATGTTGTAGAAAAACACCAACAAGTACCTGTATTGCCTTGTGATATTGTCGGTAAAGCCCACTGTGTATTATTTTTATAAAGACTAATATCCTTAGGAAGATCATAAGAAGATTGATCCATAAAAAAACGCTTGTCTACTGCTTTGTTCTCTAATTTAGCATCAACATTTCTAATATCTTTCAGAATCGAGTTCTGGTAATAACCAGGCTCATATTCTTTAAAAGTTGACTTGTCTTTCTTTTGCTGAGCAAAAGCTGAAACACAAAGTGCAACAGCAACAGCTGATAATAAAATTCTTTTCATGTTGTCCTTAAATCTGTGAATCTAAACTCTTATAAAATGCTCTTTATGCATTTGAGAACCTAGAATCAATTATTAAAAAAATTTGTCTTAGATTTTATCAAGAAGATAAAGGTAACAAAAAAGAGATAGGAGATAATAAGTGAAGAAATGCTTTTCAACAACCAATAGTTACTGAATTATTACTTTTTAGATTTCAAGGGTATTTCAAAGACGCACCCATCTTCAGCTAAAGCTGTATTTTTAAAAACAGATTGAGCTTCTTTTAAATGACCTGAGAGGTCGTGGAATCGAGCAGAAAAATGACCAATTAACAATCGACTAATTTTTGCCTCATCAGCGATCTTTGCAGCCTGTTCGGCAGTAGAATGATAGGTTGATTTAGCACGTTTTGCATCATTCTTTAAAAAAGTTGCTTCATGATAAAGCAAATCTACTTTATTGATGATAGGAACGATTCTAGGGAAATAAGCCGTATCTGTACAAAAAGCATAAGAACGTGGTTTAGATGCCTCAAGAGTTAATTTACTATTGGGAATTAAATCTCCATCATCCGTTAGATAATTATCTCCCATCTTTATTCCATGCCTAGCTTTTATTGGAATTTGATAAAAATCCAACATATCCTTTATAAGATGTCGAGGACGCTCCTTTTCTTTAAACAAGAATCCTGCACATGGCATAACTCCATGACGCAATGGAAATGACTCTACGGTCAGAGCTTCATCTTCAAATAGTGTTTGAATTTCCTTTCCAAATATATTATGGAATATCAGATTATAGCTCAATTTAGATTCTAATATTTCGAGCTGAAAACGAATAATTTTCTCAAGCTTAGAATGCGCATAAATATGCAGATCATTTATTCTTCCTTGTAATGAGAAGCTAGAAATTAGTCCAATTAGACCAAAGAAATGATCTCCGTGTAGATGTGATATAAATATATGATTGATTCGAGACATAGGCACTCGAAACCTCTTTAACTGAATTTGTGTGCCTTCGCCACAGTCAATTAAAAAAAAACGCTCAAGTACATTCAATATTTGGGCAGTTGGAAATCTTTTTGAGGTCGGTAATGCAGAATTGCTCCCTAAAATTGTTAATTCAAATTTCACTTACGATAAATTTAAACATCATTTAAAACTTGCAAAAAGATTGCAAACGAAAAACCCCTGAGTCAAAAACACTTACAAACAAAGGCATTAAAAAAAACCGCTCAAGTGCATTGAGCACCTGAGCGGTTAAGAATCTTCTAGAGGTTGGTAATGCAGAATTACTACCTAAGATTGTTAATTCAAATTTCACTTACGATCAATCTTAATTCTCAATCTCATTCTTCATAAAGGATTCAGCAACGCTCAGATCATCTGAAACGTTAAGCACTGTATCCAATTGTGAAATAATAATCAGTTTCTCAACTGCAGGTTGTAAACCATAAAGAACAAACGTTCCGTTGGCATTCTTACATAACCTATTGGCAACAAGAATGGCACTCAATCCAGATGAATCACAGTAAGTGCAAGAATCTAAATTCAATAGAACATTCGTCTCTCCTTCTGAGAAAATCAAAATTAATTTCGATTTAAGCTCAGGAGCAATGTGAGTATCCAGTCTATTATTTAGAACCCGAACTAAAGTGTATCCGTCTTTTTTGTCAATCTTAAAGTCCATATGTAAACCTCTTTAAATATTAATTAAAGCTTACTCTTCACCTTTTTCAAGTTTAGATTTCAAAGCAGCTAATTCAGAAATATCACCTAAGGTAGTTTTTTCTAATGAATCTTTCATCTTCTTAACTCCTTTTTTCAGGTTAGACGACTCAGATTTTTTCTTTTCAGAAACTTCTGCACGCTTAACATCTTCAAAAGTTCTTGAGTGAGAAAGGATAATTCGCTTAGCAGCTTTAGAGAACTCAATTACTTTGAAAGTAAGTTTCTCATCAACTTTAGCTTGTGATCCATCTTCTTTAACTAAGTGACGTGGAGTAGCAAATCCTTCAACACCGTAAGGAAGAGCAACAACAGCACCTTTTTCGAAAACTTCTACGATAGTACCTTCGTGAGTTGAGTCAGTAGCAAAAATTGTTTCGAATACATCCCATGGATTCTCTTCCAATTGCTTATGACCTAAGCTCAATCTTCTGTTATCTTTATCTATTTCTAGAACTACAACTTCAATTTCAGCACCAATTTGAGTGAATTCAGCTGGATGCTTCACTTTCTTAGTCCAAGAAAGATCAGAAATGTGAATCAACCCATCAACACCTTCTTCAATTTCAACAAATACACCAAAGTTTGTAAAGTTACGAACCTTAGCAGCATGCTTAGAATTTACAGCGTACTTAGCTTCAACACCTTCCCAAGGATCTTGCTTCAATTGCTTAAGACCAAGAGACATTTTTCTTTCTTCACGATCTAAAGTAATAATTTGAGCTTCAACCTCATCTCCTACTTTCATGAAATCTTGAGCAGAACGTAAATGCTGAGACCAAGACATTTCAGAAACATGGATAAGACCTTCTACACCAGCAGCGATTTCAACGAATGCACCATAATCAGCCATAACTACAACTTTACCCATAACTCTATCGCCAACTTTCATTTCAGCGTCAAGAGCATCCCATGGATGCGGAGTAAGTTGCTTAAGACCTAAAGCAATACGTTTCTTATCATCATCGAAATCAAGAATTACAACGTTCAATTTCTGATCTAATTCAACGATTTCACTTGGATGAGAAACTCTACCCCATGATAAGTCAGTAATGTGGATCAAACCATCAACACCACCTAAGTCGATAAATACACCATAAGAAGTGATGTTTTTAACTGTTCCTTCAAGAACTTGACCTTTTTCAAGCTTAGCGATAATTTCTTTCTTCTGCTGCTCCAACTCAGCTTCAATAAGAGCTTTGTGAGATACAACAACATTTTTAAATTCATGATTGATCTTAACAACCTTGAATTCCATAGTTTTTCCTACGTAGATATCGTAGTCACGGATAGGCTTAACATCAATTTGAGAACCTGGTAAGAAAGCTTCAATACCAAATACGTCAACGATCATACCACCTTTGGTACGACACTTGATGTAACCTTTAATAATTTCGTTGTTTTCAAGTGCAGCGTTAACACGATCCCAAGAACGTAAAGCACGTGCTTTTTTGTGTGAAAGAACTAATTGTCCTTTTTTATCTTCCTGACTTTCAACATAAACCTCAACTGTATCACCTACAGTTAATTCTTGATTGTAACGGAATTCATTTAAACTCACGATACCATCAGATTTGTAACCAATATTAATTACAACTTCTCTTTTATTCATAGAGATAACGACACCATCGATAACCTCTTTTTCAGCAACTGTAGATAAAGTTTTATCGTACTGTGCTTCTAAATCTGCTCTGTTAGCAGCAAAACCTGCATCTTCATTCTCAAATGCATCCCAATCAAATTCTGCTTCAACAGCAGCATTTTTGTTTTCTTCAACCATACTAAATAGTTTGTTTTACTAGTAAATTAGACATTATATTATTTAATCGCTGCAAAAGTACTCATTATATTCCAAAATACAATTCATAAAACATAGGATTTTTCATCAAGTTCATCATATTATGCATCAACATCTTGAAACGTTATTAATTCAGCATTAAATCCCAACTTACGACACACCTTCACATTTTTACTAAGACACAAAATACTAACCAATGGGGATTTAGGTCAGAAAACACATTATACCTTGGAATGAATGCCATTAATCAAGAAAACTCTTTGATTAATCCAAAAAAATGAGATATTTTTGAGACTTAATTCTTGAGGGGGAATAAACAAAAACTCGAAAGCAAATTATATTTATAAAGAAGGACATGAATCAATCAGATATACTGGGCATTGTAAGTGCAAAAGCAAACGAATGGCTTAATGGCAATTACGACAAAGACACAAAAAATTCAATTTCTGAACTAATGGAAAATGAAGATCAAACTGATTTGATCGATTCATTTTATAAAGATTTAGAGTTTGGAACTGGTGGACTAAGAGGTAAAATGGGACCGGGCACAAACCGAATGAATATATACACCGTTGGAGCAGCAACTCAAGGCTTAGCCAACTATTTAAATGAATATTTTGCTGGAGAAGAAATTTCTATATGTATAGGATACGACTGCAGAAATAACAGCAAACTATATTCAGACACAGTAGCTGACATTTTCTCAGCAAATGGTATAAAAGCTTATATCTTCGATGACTTAAGACCAACTCCAGAAATGTCCTTTGCAATTCGTCAACTAGGCTGTAAATCAGGTGTTATTATTACCGCATCACACAATCCTAAAGAATACAACGGCTATAAAGCTTATTGGGATGATGGATCTCAAATCGTTACTCCTCATGATAAGAACATTATCGATGCAGTGAAGGCTGTTACAGTTGATAAAATTAAATTTGAAGGTAATCCTGAACTGATTGAAGTGTTAGGTGCCGAAATGGATAAGCTTTATCTAGATACAGTTAAGACACTGAGTTTATCTCCTGAATCAATTCAGAATCAGAAAGATTTAAAAATTGTATTCACACCTATACACGGCACTACAGTAAAGCTAGTTCCTGATTCATTAAAGAACTATGGCTTCGAAAACATCATTCATATTCCAGAACAAGATGTTATTGATGGTAACTTCCCTACCGTATGGTCGGCAAACCCAGAAGAACCAGAAGCTTTAAAAATGGCTATTAACAAAGCAAAGGAAGTAGATGCAGACTTAGTAATGGCTTGTGACCCTGATGGCGACAGACTAGGTATTGCTGTTACTAACGACAAAGGTGAATGGGAAATTATTAATGGGAATCAAACAGCATTAATATTCACTTATTATCTTATCAGAAGAAGAAGAGAACTTGGTCTATTAACAGGGAACGATTATGTTGTTAAAACAATTGTTACAACTGAGCTTTTTAAAGATGTTGCTGTCAAGAACAATGTTGAATGTTTCGATGCCTATACTGGCTTTAAATGGATTGCCGACGTTATTCGCAAAAATCCTGACAAGAACTATATTGGTGGTGGTGAAGAATCATTTGGTTATATGCCTGGAGATTTTACTCGTGATAAAGATGCAGTTTCGTCGTGCAGCATTATGGCTGAAATTGCTGCTTGGGCAAAGGATCAAGGGAAGAATTTGTTTGACATACTGAAAGAAATATATGTCGAATATGGTTTTTCTCGAGAAAAAATGATCTATATTGTAAGAGAAGGACTTAGCGGTGCTCAAGAAATTGAAGACATGATGCATAATTTCCGTTTCAATCGTCCAAAAATGATAAATAATTCACCTGTTGTATTAGTTAAGGATTATACGGTTAGAAAAGCAATTAATCCAATAAGTGGTGAAGAAACTGATCTTCATTTTGAGACGACAGCTGATGTTTTACAATTCTTTTTAGAAGACGGATCAAAAATTTCAGTTCGACCATCGGGAACAGAGCCAAAAATTAAATTTTACTTTGAAGTTCGAGAAAAACTAAGTCAAATTGAAGATTTTTATAAAATTGAAGCTCTTGCAGATAAAAAAATAGACGGAATAATTCGTTCATTAGAATTAAACTAATAAATTTAAGGTAGTTAAATAGAAAAAAAACGACTCTACATCTCCTTTGCATGGATAATAAACGTATCATACTATCTATCGATGACTCACCTATTAACAACAAGTTAATTGAGGCATATTTTAGAAAAGATTACAACATCGTATCTAAAGATGGCGGACAGGAAGCCTTAAAATGGTTAAAAGACAGTCTTCCTGATGTCATCCTACTAGATGTGATGATGCCAGTTATGGATGGTATGGATGTGCTAGAAAAATTACAGGAAAGCGAACGACTAAGAGAAATTCCTGTAATTATGGTTACGGCTAAGACTGAAATGGAAACCATCAAAGCTGCTCTAACCAAAGGTGCACTTGATTACGTAAAAAAACCTATTGATTTCACTGAATTGCAATCTAAGATAATGATTGCATTCCAGATGAATCAGCAAAAGCAAGAAATATCAAAATACAAATCCTATTTTGATATCCACCAAGGGATGATTCATGCCCAAAGAATCCAAAGGTCAATATTACCTGACACGGAACACTTCAAACGCATGTTCCCTAAATCTTTCATCATCAACCTTCCGAAACACATAGTAAGTGGTGACTTTTATTGGATAAATCAGAGTTTTCAACAAAAAAACATCGGTATTTTCGACTGTACAGGACATGGTGTTCCTGCAGCAATGCTAACAATGCTGGGACAAATGGAGCTCCATACAATTTTTGATAATGGGAGTAGTATTCCAACAGGACAAATTTTCTCTAAACTTAGTCATAAATTTAGCCGTCTTTTAAATACATCAAGCGACACTTTCACTCAGTATGACGGTATGGATGGTGCTTTTCTTTCAATTATATCAAAAGAAAATAAAATTGAATACGTAGGAGCTAAACGTCCACTCATTATTATTCGTAAAGGCGTGGGGCAATTAAGAGTTGACCAAGAACTTCTTGAAGCAAAGCTTACAAACGATAATTTTTCTCTTTTCGAAATTGCTGCAGATAGATTGTCAATTGGAAAAGAAAGTGAACTTTCTGAATTTCAAACAAAAACAATTACCATAACTCCAGGCGATAGACTTTTCATATACTCAGATGGAATTACTGACCAACTTGGCGGTAGTCAAACCAAACGTTTAAAGAAAAAAGAATTCTACAATAAACTTATTAATCTTCAATCGAAGTCTATTAATCTTCAGAAGTCTGATTTGTTCAACTGGCTAGATGAATGGAAAGCAAACAATGAACAAACAGATGATATTTTAATGGTAGGAATTGAACTATAAATCAATCTCTTCATCTGGAAAAAAATCCTTTTTAAAATTAACCAAATATAACTTCTCCGTTGCACGCGTCAATGCGGTATAAAGCCAACGGTAGAATTCTCGATTAAGCATTTCTTCGGTAAGATAACCTAGGTCAACAAAAACAGCACTCCACTGCCCTCCTTGCGCTTTATGGCAAGTTATTGCATATGCAAATTTCACTTGTAATGCGTTAAAGAACTTATTATCTCGTACTTTCTCGTACCTTTTCTTCTTTGAACGTATATCTGCATAATCTTCGCCAATAGTAAAAAAAAGTTTTTTATTCTCTTCATAAGCCAATGATGCAGCTTCAAGATTTAAAATATCTAGCATTATCATGGTATCAAGCTCAATATCTTTATAGTCAGGAAAACGAAGACTCACTTCAACATATCTGAACCCATAAAGTTCAACATGCTTACCTATCCGAACAATTTCAACAATATCACCATTAGCAATAAAATCGATATCCTTTATATCAGCAGTCCAAAAATAATTATTCTTCACAACCATCAGATAATCACCAACGGTGATTTCATCTTCTCTATACAATATACTATTACGTATACCTTGGTTGTATTGATTCGCTCGTTTGTTTGATCGACTAAGCACCATTGTTTCTTCTAAGCCATACTTATAATGAGCTGAAGATATCTCTTCAATAAGCTCTCCTCCACTTATTCGAACAATATCAGGAAATCTTTCGGTCTCGAGTAGAGGATAACCACTATCACCCTCATTAAGCATACGACGAAGTTCTGTTGCATTCTTTAAAATACCCGACTCTTCAGCCTGACGAACAACTTGAGTTAAAATAACTTCTTTAACCGAAAAATTATAACACGATTCTAGTTCTTTAGGGTCTAAAGCAGGACTTACATCAATCCCAATTGGAGGTAATTGAGCAACATCTCCAATTAGAATTAATCGACAATTCATACCAGCAGAGACATAGTCAACAAGGTCATCTAATAAACAACCAGATCCAAAAGATGAAGCTTCATAAGAATAATTAGATATCATTGATGCTTCATCAACAAGGAAGATTGTATCACGAGAAAGATTTCTATCAAGATTGAATACCCCAAACCCATCGGTTAAAGATTTTTGGCGATATATCTTTTTATGAATTGTATGTGCATTTTGCTTACAATAATAAGAAAGTACTTTTGCCGCTCGACCAGTTGGAGCCAGAAGAACAGTTTTTATTTCCATTTCAGTAAGACTAGCCACCAAAGCACTTACTAAAGTTGTTTTACCAGTTCCAGCATAGCCTTTCAACAAAAAAATACTATCGTTCTTACTACCTGTCAAATAATCGGACAATTCGTCAATTGCAAGCTTCTGATCAGTAGTTGGTTCAAACTTTAATTCATTACAAATACTTAAGCTAATGTGCTTTTTTAACATTTCCACTTAAAATTAGTGGTTATAAAAATAACCAAACAGATTTTTTTTTTAAATTTGCAAACAAACTTACACAAACTAATAAACTATTTGTATGATGAGAGCATAAGAATATACACTTATTAATGTCTATATTAACTGCAATTACCGTATAACTAAATTAACACAAATTATAAACTATGAAATTAAAACCAATTCTTCAAATTTTACTTGCGTTTGCAATTGTTGCGTTTGGATATTTAGCTTACCAAAGTATAATGAAGCCAATTAAATTTGGTGAGATTAAAAAAGAGCGTTACGAAAAGATTGTCGACCAATTAAAAGATATCCGTAAAGCACAAAACGCTTATAAAGAGGTAAACAAAAAATATACTGGCAGCTTTGACACATTGATCTCATTTATCAAATCAGATTCAATGCCAATGATTAAGTCTATCGGTTCTTTAAGTGATGAGCAAATTGAAGCAGGTATGACTGAAAGAGAAGCCGTAATTAAAGGCTTCATCACTCGTGATACTATTATGGTATCAGCTTTAGAAACAACTTTCAACAAAGACTTTGATATTGAAAACCTAAGATATGTTCCTTTTACTAGGGAGCAGAGTGAATTCAAAATGGCTGCAGGAATTGTTATTACAGGCTCTAAGGTTAAAGTTCAGGTTTTTGAGGCTAAAGCTTCAAACATGGTTATTTTTGCTGACATGCGTGATGCGTATTTAGACGAATTGAAAGAAGAAAACGGTAACCGTATTCGTATGAATAAATACCCTGGTCTAAAAGTAGGTTCTCTTGAAGAAGCGAATAACGGATCTGGAAACTGGGAATAATCCTTTAAAATATACTATGGACGAATTATTATTTGTTGATTCAACATTTGAAAAGGATAATACGTCAAGATATAAACTATCCATCCAGCTTTGTCTGGATGGATTTTCTTTTTCTATCCTTAACTCAGAGAATAAGTGTTTAGCACTTTTCCAATCAAAGAAACTCAATTCAGATTCTGAAAATAGTTCTATTGACGTATTAAAAGATAACATTCGTAACTGTGATTATCTTAACCTCACATACGAGCATGTTTCGATCATTTGGCTGACAAAAAAAGCCTGCCTCATCCCTTCAGAGCTTTTTTCTGAAGCTTTGGCTACAGATAGCTTTCAACTATGTCATCCTATCTTAAAATCAGAAATAATAAATTGGAACGAATGTAAAGAACTAGGTGCTTATATTGTATTTGCATTACCTTCGAACTTACCCGTTTTCTTAGATTCTCAATTTCCAAGATCCGAAATCTCACATCAATCTTTAAGCTTTTACCAAAGAGTTTTTAATAATAGTATTGATGCTATACATCCAAAAGTATTCATTGAGATATACGATAACTTTTTCGATGCCTTTATTCCAGATAGCGGACAAAAATATTTCACCAACAATTTCTCCTATAAGGATGAAACTGACATGGTCTATTTTATTCTTAATATCTATAAACAACAGAAACTAAATACTGAATATAGTCAACTTCATATTTCAGGAAAAATAGATGAAACAAGCAAGGCTTTTCAAACTTTAAAGCGCTATATTAAGAATATAAGCATAAACAGTATTGAGAATGAATCATTCTCAAAAAACAACATTTCAGATTCTGTTTATAATCAATTCACAAAACTTTTAAATCCTAGTCTGTGCGAATAATTAGTGGAACCCATAAAGGAAGAAGAATCAGTCCAGACAAGAGCTTTAAAGCACGTCCAACGACCGATTTCGCAAAAGAGAACCTTTTTAACGTCTTAAACAACACAATTGATTTTGAGGCCTTAAAGGTGCTTGATTTGTTTAGTGGAACAGGTAGTATTAGTTATGAATTTGCCTCGAGAGGTGCAGAGCAGGTAATTTGTGTGGAATTAAATTTCAAACATTGCTCGTTTATAAAGAAAACAATAACTGAATTGGGTTTTACTCAAATTCATGCCTTACGAGCTGACGTTTTCAAATACGTGAAAGGATGTAACAAAAAGTTCGATCTCATTTTTGCTGATCCTCCTTTTGATTTAGATACAATTGACACAATTCCTGATGCTATATTAAAACAAAACATTCTAAATGAGGATGGTATTCTCATTCTGGAACATTCTTCGAGAAACGATTTTACTCAGCATCCATTATTTTATGATACGAGAAGTTCTGGAAGCGTTAATTTCAGTTTCTTTAAGTTAAAGGATTAGTTGAAATAAAAATGCAACAATTAAGTATTCGTAACATGCTCAAAACGGCATATTTAGTAGCCTCCTTTATTTTTTATTAGAAAAAAAGCAACGGCTCTATTGCAAGTAAAAAAACTTGCGTTATCTTTGCATCGCATTCAGGAAAAGATCAGACTAAAGAGTCGATCAATAAACGTATTTCTGAAGTAATTTTGGTTTGGTAGTTCAGTTGGTTAGAATACATGCCTGTCACGCATGGGGTCGCGAGTTCGAGTCTCGTCCAGACCGCCAAAATAAGAGTTCTGATTTTGTCTCTTTAAAAATTAAATCACACATTTTGGTTTGGTAGTTCAGTTGGTTAGAATACATGCCTGTCACGCATGGGGTCGCGAGTTCGAGTCTCGTCCAGACCGCCAAAATAAGAGTTCTGATTTTGTCTCTTTAAAAATTAAATCACACATTTTGGTTTGGTAGTTCAGTTGGTTAGAATACATGCCTGTCACGCATGGGGTCGCGAGTTCGAGTCTCGTCCAGACCGCCAAAATATTAGCCTTCGATTCATTTGAATCGAAGGTTTTTTTATTTACCACACTACTTTCCTCTTACCCTTATCAGTCGTACGAAATTATCTGATGATTTTTCGACTTCTAGATTATTCATCAGATAAATCGCGAAAACAATATTTAGTATGTGCATAAACATTGTCTTTTAGTTAGACTCCCTAAGAGTCCTATTTTTTGTTTAGATATCCTTTATAAACATGTGAATTTGTGCCTTAAAAGAGTCGCAGGTTCTTTGTTAGGTAGAGTAAAAACAGCCGTACGAAATTATCTGATGATTTTTCGG
>JADGEF010000221.1 GCA_016744515.1 Marinifilaceae bacterium
AACTTCCTATAGGTGATGATTTAGTTGATATGAATGCGCTAATCGGCAAAAAACTGACTTGGACTTATCAACATCAAATCAATTGTGTGCATTGTGGTAAAAAAACTAAAACATCCTTCTCTCAGGGGCACTGTTATACTTGTTTCACAAGTTTACCACAAACCGATGCAGGTATCATGAATCCTGAATTAGATGAAACTCACCTAGGAATTTCTCGAGACTTAGAATGGTCTAAAGAACATTCTTTACAACCTCACTACGTTTATCTTGCTTTTTCGAGTAATTTAAAGGTTGGTGTAACGCGTGAAACACAAATACCAACTCGATGGATAGATCAAGGAGCCATTCGTGCCATAAAGCTTGCAAAAACACCTAATCGTCATATTGCAGGTGTTATTGAAGTTGCCTTAAAAGAATATTTTGCTGATAAAACCAATTGGAGAGCTATGCTCAAGAACGAAGGTGAGGTAGATGTTGATTTGAAAGCTGAGAAAGAAAAAGCAGCTGCACTACTGCATCCTGAACTACAACAATATGTGAGTTTCGAAGAAGAAGTTTATGAGCTTAATTATCCTGTTCAGGAATATCCTGAAAAAGTAAGTAGTCTTAGTTTCGATAAAGTTGACTCTTATGAAGGGGAGCTTAAGGGAATAAAAGGGCAATACTTATTATTCGAAGGAGGAAAAGTAATGAATATTCGAAAACACAACGGATATTTTGTTGAATTGAAAGTAGAATAGCTAATAAACAGATAATTTGAAGCTAAAAAGATCAAATTTCTTAATATCTTTGTGTTTGAGTATTTAATACTTAAATAAAACACAATAAATATCCTTTACTAATCGTAAAATTCTGAAGTAAAATGGAAAATATAAACTGGAAAGAATTTGGTTTTGGTTATACTAAAACTGATTACAATGTACGTTGTAACTACCGTGATGGAAAATGGGGCGAATTAGAAGTATCTTCATCTGATCAAGTAAATGTACATATTGCTGCAACAGGTTTACATTACGGACAACAAGCATTCGAAGGTTTAAAAGCATTTAGAGGTCCTGATGGAAAAGTAAGAGTATTCCGTATCGATGAGAATGGAAAACGTCTTCAGAAATCATCTAATGGTATCATGATGGCTGAAATGCCTCTTGAATTGTTTGAAGAAGCTGTAATCAAAGCAATCAAATTGAATGAAAGATGGGTTCCTCCATATGAGTCAGGTGCTTCTCTTTACATTCGTCCAGTTCTTTTTGGAAATGGTGCTCAGGTGGGTGTTAACCCAGCTCCTGAATATACATTTGCTGTATTTGTAATGCCAGTAGGTCCTTATTTTAAAGAAGGTTTCAAACCAACTGACTATGTGATTTACCGCGAGTACGATCGTGCTGCACCACAAGGAACAGGCACTATCAAAGTTGGTGGTAACTATGCTTCATCTTTAAGAGGTGGTTCTCGTGCACATGATGAGGGATATTCAGCAGTATTATTCTTAGATGCTAAGGAAAAGAAATATATAGATGAGTGTGGACCTGCGAACTTCTTCGGAATAAAAGGTAACGCTTATGTAACTCCAAAATCAAACTCAATTTTGCCTTCTATTACAAATAAAAGTTTGTGTCAGATTGCTGAAGATATGGGAATGACTGTTGAGCGTCGACCAATTACTGTTGAAGAATTGGCTGACTTTACCGAAGCAGGTGCTTGTGGTACTGCTGCAGTTATTTCTCCAATCCGTAAGATTGTTGATGCTGACAAGAAGGTAGATTATTTCTATGGTGATGAGGCTGGTAAAACAAGCTTTAAATTGTATGAAACACTTCGTGGTATTCAGTACGGAACTGTTGAAGACAAGCATAACTGGAATACAATCATCGAATTTTAATTAATTTGAGATATAAAATAGGAGAGGGAGTTCATTTGAACTCCCTCTTTTGTATTATAATTCTTTAAGGAATAAGGCAATAATGGATAGGCATATAAATGGTTCTAAGAATAATACTGGTCGACCAGGTCTTGATTTATGGGAGATTTTTGTTTTGTCTCAGGTTCGTTTATGTCTGAATGCAAGCTACGGTGTTATTCATGATCTTGCAAACAACCATCATGTAATGCGTTGTGTGATGGGCATTGCTCATGAGTTTAGTTATCCTCGTATAGAACTTGAATATCAGAATATTTATGACAATGTTTCTAAGATTAATGATCCAATCATTTTTTCTCCCCACTCAATCAATCTAACATCCTTGACTAATGTTGGGATACTTTGGGAATTGATATTTAAACCATAAAACTCCCTCACTTCAGGCTTTAACTCTTCGCAGGCAATCGTAAAATTTAAAACTTGAATAAAATGCGAAACATAGAGCCTAGCCTTTCTTTGCCTTTCGTTATATTCCTTACTTTTTATAGATTGTTCTGATATTGCTTGACGATGATTCTTTATAGCCAATCCGAAATGAGGTAAGAAGTCATGGAGCTTCCTCAATAATATAAATGAAAAGCCCAATTCGGAAGACGATAAAATTTCTCCCATATCTTGAGCAGAACGCAAAGCTCTTATTCTAGCTAAATCGGTATTGGGAGTCTTCTATATGGCATAGTAGGTCATCTTTAAAGTTGATTAATACGAAGGTATCAAATTTCACTAAAGAAATAAGGGCATTCGCAGTGTCGCATTCTGTCATTTCATGAATAATACATAAATGCTCACCAAAATGATTCCCTGTTAAACAAAATTCTAAAAATAAAAAAAGCTGCCCCTATGGGCAGCTCTTAATATTAGATATTTATAAAACTCTAAACCTAGAAAATATACTTAATAGATACTTGAGCTTGCCATCTAGAGGCATTCAAATTACCATCTTTAATATCCCAAGGCTCATTATCAGTTGGCTTTTTAAATGAGAATGTAGGTGTAGTTTTATCCGCTTGCATACCTTCAAACTTAATCAATGATACATTTCCTTTATAAACAGAATACATCCTTCCCCAATCTTTGTTGATCATGTTACCCACATTAAAAATATCGATCCCTAATTGTAAGGTTTGTTTTCTATCGGCAATATTAACAAATAGATCTTGAGTAATTTTCAGGTCAAAAATATTCTCCCATGGCAATCTAGATCCATTT
>JADGEF010000115.1:0-2799 GCA_016744515.1 Marinifilaceae bacterium
TATCAATATGAAACTAAAAAATAGTATTCAAACAAAAACTAAGGCGCAAATAGATAAAGTAGGTGGTTTCGGAATTGAGAATGTGAAGAAACGCCTAAACTCACACTATAATAACCAATATGATTTGGCTCTAGCCTCTGATCATGGTGAATTTATTGTAGAACTTAAGCTAAATCTCAAACATGACTCTTAATCCCCAAGAATATATACAATGCCTTATTGTTGAAGATGAACCTTTATCTCAGGAGATTCTAGAATCGTATATTAGTAATTGTCCTGAGCTTAAGCTTATGGGCACCTGCAAGAATGCAATGGAAGGTAACGCTTTACTACATCATGAAAAAATAGACCTGATCTTTCTTGATATCAATATGCCAATAATAAATGGTCTCGACTGGTTAAGGACATTAGACACAGTACCACAAGTTATTTTCACAACTGCTTACCCCGAACATGCTGTAGAAGGTTTTGATTTAAACATACTCGACTACCTTCTAAAACCCTTTTCATTCGATCGTTTTTTTAAAGCTATCAATAAATTCAAATCGATAAAAAAGAACGAAAAACAAAATTTCACATCTGATAAGGATAGAACACTATTAGTTAAGTCGAACAAAAAAACGTATCCGATAAAACTATCTGAGCTTTGTTATATTGAATCTGATGGTGATTATCTAAAATTGTATCGAGATACAGATCACATTATCATTCATGAAACCTTAAAGAATTTTACAGCAAAGCTTCCAACTGATAGTTTTCTTAAAGTGCATCGGTCTTTTGTCATTAATATCAACAAAATTAAATATATCGAGGGAAATCAAGTTAGTATCTCTTCCAAATTCATTCCTATTGCCGCATCTTACCGAGAGAAATTCTATCAGGCGATAGAAAAAAATGAACAAGTTTGAACACGGCTTACTTTGAGAAGCAAAAGCTTTTTATTTACTTTGATTATTATTCAAAATCAATCTAGCTAAAGCACAATATGGAAGACGTTAAATCACCTTGTATACAAATATGTCGTGCCGATTCTAATGGCGTTTGTTTTGGATGTAGAAGAACAAATGAAGAAATTGGAGATTGGTCGCTATACACCAACGAACAGAAGAAAGAAGTCTTAGAAAAGGCAAGCAACAGAAGAAATGCTCCTGATACACAATCGGGTGGATTTTTCAGGTAAGAATATAATTATATAACGTGTTCCTCATAAAATGGAACACGTTTTATTTTAGGCTTTCTTATAAGGTATGGTGAAAAATAAAGAGGTTCCTTTATTAAGTTCAGACTTGAACCATATTTCACCTCCTAGGTTCTTCACATAACCCGCACAAATTGACAAGCCTAAACCAATACCCTCGAATTCTCTCTGAGTAGAAGAATCAACTTGATGGAAAGGTTTAAAAATATTTCCCCACATATCTTCAGGAATACCAATTCCAGAATCCTGAATATAGAATTCAATTTTATTTTCTTTAATCTCATATCCAAATCGAACAAAACCTTTTGGTGTGAATTTAATTGCATTCATTATTAAATTCCAAAGAATTTGTTTCAATTTCATTCCATCAGTTACAATACAACTATCCTTATTAGAAAGAGCTAAATGATAGGTAAATTCAATATCTTTCTTTGTCAATTTTTCTTTAAATCCGTTATACAAATGTTTTAATAATACATTGAGATCTAATTCATTTTCACTGGTTTTTACTTGTCCCGATTCAATAGTCGAAACATATATAATATTATTAATGACCGACAGTAGTTGATTACAGCTACTTATAATATATTGGGTATATTCCTGTAATTCAACTATGGGGAGCTGATCATTATTTAATAAATTAGAAAAACCTAGTATACCATTCATAGGTGTTCTAATTTCATGTGAAATATTCTGTAAAAATGCTGATTTCAATCTTTCTTCGGCTATAGTTTGTTCCAAAGCAAACTCTAATTTATCGTTCTGTATTTGATATTGCTCATTTAAAGTCAAATATTCTTTATTTAACTCAACCAAATCTTTAATTGTGGCTAAGCGCTGTATTTCACTTGCAGCCCTATGAGCAAAAATCTCAAGAATAGCTAAAATAGAGCTCTCCTCGTATAAAGACTTATGAAATAAACAAACTAGAACACCAATGTTTTTTTCTTCACCTGTATATAAAGGAACACCAATATAGGCTTCGATATTCATTTCCTGCAACAAATGGTCACTAGGAAATAATTCAGCAACATTCTTCGGATAAGAACAAGCCTTTTTACCATAAACATTCTCACAGGGTGTTCCCAGATAATTATATTCCAAACTTGGTAATAGTTCATCCCCACAACATAACGAAAGGGTCTTTAGCTGTGTGGTTCCTTCTCCCTTAAGAACTGCTATTAAAACATAGTCTGCTTTAAGAACTTTAGACATAATACAAACAAGAGCATTCAAATAATCTTCGCCTGAATAACGAGATGTCATATAAACAATCTCTCTCATGCTTGTTTCAGTACGTTCTAAAATTTCTAATCGATCATTCTCCGACATAATAAAAATGTGTAGACTAGCAAGTTAAGATTATTTTCTCAATAAGCAACATACATAATAAAAAAAATAACCATCTCCCTGATATATCGGTATTAATTTCTGCAAGTCAATATTCACAAGTGTTTCAAGATATTTATGAGTGAGGATAATAGGAAAGAAAGGATTGTTCTTCTGTTTACATGAAAAATATATGATAAAACAGTGATCGTTGTTTTTTGATTGGATAACAACAGGCATTGGCTGCGTTTCTGAACTGTGTTATTTGCACT
>JADGEF010000115.1:2899-14000 GCA_016744515.1 Marinifilaceae bacterium
TCTGTTTACATGAAAAATATATGATAAAACAGTGATCGTTGTTTTTTGATTGGATAACAACAGGCATTGGCTGCGTTTCTGAACTGTGTTATTTGCACTGTTTTTATGAAGCTTCTCTAATGCTTCAATCCCCTCTATTTTCAGTGTTATGTCTCATAATCAGATCAATACAAGAGTATTGTAGCGTATAAATAATGAAGTGCGACAATATATTATTCTTATTACTTTAAGTGTTTTTAGCTCTGGAAATATTATTGATTTAGTAATTATCGTTATTGAACTAAATATATTTCAGTAACAATTGCGTGAATTTATATGACTTGACAGTATGAATGCTCTGTATTTTTTCTATTTTTGCATATTGAAAATATTAAACATGACACTAAAGCATCAAGCACAGACTTGTATGTTATTTTTAGTTATTATAAAAAAAACAGGCATGCTCAATGAACATAGGACTGATATGTCTTTAGAAATTGATGAAAGTGGTTGTGTTTGGTGATTAAAAACTCATTATTAATTTAAATAAAGCTTTTGTGATTATACGATTTATTAAAAGTGAAGTGAATTCAACATATGGGATGTTAATAAAAAAATTGTACGAGGTAAGTTTGTTAATGGTATTACTGGTATTTTCATTTTCCAGTCATGGGCAAGCAATAAGTGCAGATTTTCATGATAAAAATATTGTTTTTACAAGTGGAACATCTAACGTGAATTTCAATGCTGATTTTGGTATTGATACCGATGAATTCACTGATGGTTTGCAAGGGATAACTTTCAATATTGGGTTCGATCCTACCGCGATTTATGCAGATTCATTACATATAAAAGCAAACCCCGATTTGTTGGGATTACATCCTTCAGAATATATGGAAATGCAAAGAGTCGACACCAATTACGCTTTGTATTCCATTGTTTTAAAAGGAAGAGAAAAAACACTTAATATGAGCTCGCTCCCTTTAATATTTAATTTCAAAATAAGACCTGAAGTCTCTCAAAAGCTAGTTGAAAATGATTGTAATTATGAAATCTATTTTTCAGCAACAAACCTAAAAGCACAAGACTCTAAGAAAGCCGCTTTGGAAATAGAGCCTTTTGATTTTGCTATAGATATTGATTGTGAAGCATTAAAAAAGAGTAAAACTTTAACCGCAAGTCCTAATCCAACTAAAGGAAAAGTTTGGATAAATATACCTTTCGATTTTATCAATTCAATAGAACAAGTATTCGTTCATGATATGAAAGGGATTCTGGTATCTGCTAAAACTCGAAAGTACGATAATATAATTGAAATTGACTTAACGCCTTATAAAGCTGGTTTGTATTTAATAAGCATAAACTACGATAAGTGGGAAAAGGACGTTCTGAAAATTATTAAATATTAAGATTACTATTTATACAATTAGCATACAGTTCCAAATTATAACAGAAGATATAAAAGTTATGACCAAAAAAATCTACCTTATTATTAGTTTTATTATGCTCCTGGTTTTTACAGGTCAAGCACAAGTTCAAGTTCATAAGGATTTATTAAAGAGTTATTTTACAAGTGGAAATGCGCCTGGACAAAGTGAATTCTATGACCTTATAAATTCTTGCTATAATTATTCCGTTAAGAAGGGACTTATTTATGATCCGAGACATAATAGCCTGAGAGCAGAGGTTAATCTCGATCTTCTTAAACAGATGCTTGCTGATACATCGAGAGTAAATCGTGAAAGGATAGCTGTGTTAATTCAGAATTTAGAACAACTGAATAATGACGGTGAAACAGATCTTTTAAATAAAATTCAAACTAATTCAGAAAATTTAAAATTTGATATAGAAAATCTTAACCTCGGTATTTTAGATTCACTATATAATCATCGTCAAGACTATAATTCTAGATCCTCTAAGTTGGAATTAGCTTTGAAGGATACCGCAAATAACATTAGGACTGAGGTTGACAATAAATTTAATCTTCTTGAAATTAAGAATGGCATAATTCATCAGGATATGGCATTAAAATTAAGAGCTCTAGAAATTGGATTGAAAGATAGCACGGAGCTTATTAGAACTAGTATGAAACTTATTGAAGAAGGTTTGCGAAATGAGAGTATTAGTGCAGATAAGGACATAAAGAAGCTTTTAAACAACACAAAAGCCTTTCTAATTTTAAAAATTGATTCGTTGGCAGATGCGCAAAATGCAGATAAAGTGTATCAAGATTTGAGAATGACAAGTATAGAAAATAAGCATTCTGTGTTAAAAGATACCGTCGTGAAAATGAAGGTAAAGTTAGATACGCTAAATTATACGGAGCAAAATTTCACGCAAACTTTAAAATTAAAGCTTAATAATATTGAAGAAGGTGCCACTCGAAGCGATAATAATTTTGCAGACTCGCTGGTTACTAAATTAGTGGCTATTGAGAAGAATGCCAATAATTATCAATTGCCAATGTCGAACCATGCTAAACTTGGAGGAATAAAATTAAGTGGTGATTTTGTTTTGTACGATGGTAAAGTTTATAGTGCATTAGACCCTGAAAAAATTGATAGATGGTACGCTACTGATACAATTATTAACGACTGGTCTAATGTTATGCTAGCAGACCAAAAATGGACAAAAGTGCGAATGAAGATTCCTACTGGGAATGTAGATGTAGGTGGTAACAAAATTTATAATTATGGAGAGTTTAACCCTGCTTATAAATTTATTTACGACGATTTGGAAACCAGTTATTATGAATACAATGGAACGGACGAAAGCAATGTAATATTGGGAGAACATGAGAAACAGAAAAAAATAATGGGTGTTAAAAACACCTTAATTGGGCATAAAGCAGGGTATAATTTATTTGAAGGTGGCGACGAAAATGTTATTGTTGGTTTTCAGGCAGGACAATCATCTGCAAATGTTTCGCATAATGTGTTTATAGGATCAAAAGCAGGGCAGAATATTCAAGGTGGCTCAGGTGATATAGGTGAAATGAATGTAGCTATCGGTAGTCATTCAATGAGTGGGCGTAACAACAATATAGAATCTTTGGCTCTAGGTTTTGCCAGTATGGAGCTTGGAGAACAAAAGGGCTCTGTTGCTATAGGTACAAAAGCTATGGGGAAGAATTCAGGAGATAATAATATTGCAATAGGTTATGAGGCTGCCTTCTCTGCTGAGGGATCTAACAACAAACAAAATATCAATTTAGGCTACCGAGCAGCTTATGCATCTATGACAGCTCAACGCAATATTGGCATTGGGGATTCGACTGCATTTAGCAATATTTCTGGTAAAGGAAATTTGTTCATCGGTCATGGTAGTGGTAAAACAAATACACTAAGTGGAAACTTATTTATTGGTCATGGTATAGATGAAGGTGGCAGTGACAAAATGCTGATTGGTAATAATGGGAAGGTATTAATATCAGGTGATTTTACTTCTGGATTAGTTAAGATTAATAAACTTTCCAGTTCGCAGATAAAAATTGGTGAAGATAAAGAAGTTATTAACGCTTCTGCTCAATTTGTTGGTATTGGAGGCGTAAATACTCCAACAGTAAATGCAAGTACTACCTTATCTGCCGCAGGTATTGATATTATCAAAAAAGTTGGATCGGTAATAACGGAGCGTTATGCTCAAAAGTCACATTCTCATAATAACGCCGATATTGCAACAGATGCGACGCATCGATTTGTAACAGATACGGAAAAATCGGTTTGGAATAATAAGGTGGATAAAGTGAGTGGTAAGGCTTTATCAAGCAATGATTTTACACTGGTATTAAAAAATAAGCTTGATAGAATTGCTGAAGGCGCAAATAATTATACACACCCAAGCTCGCATGCGGCAAGTATGATTACTACAGATGCGAACCGCCAGTTTGTAAGTGCAACAGAAAAAAAGAAATTAGCAGGTATTCAAGTTGGAGCAACCAACTACACACACCCAAATAAACATGCAGCTAGCATGATCACTACAGATGCTAACAATAGATTTGTATCCGATGCCGAAAAAATAAGATGGAATAAAGAATATATTCACCCCAATAAACATGAGGCGAGCATGATCACAACAGATGCTAACCGCCAGTTTGTAAGTGCAACAGAAAAAAAGGAATGGTCAGCGGGTAATATCCCCATAGGTGGAATTATTATGTGGTCGGGAACAAACATTCCTGATGGGTGGGCACTTTGTGATGGTGGTATCTATAATAATAAGGAAACGCCTGATCTGCAAGACCGTTTTGTTGTAGGAAGTGGAAATGCTTATCAAGTTAATGATATAGGTGGTGAGGATAAGGTTAAACTTAAAAAAGAGGAAATGCCTGCTCATAATCATGCATTATCTTCAGAAGGAGAGCATTCTCATAAAGGAATAGCGAACTATGGAGGGGCTCATAGTCATAATTTAAAGAAAACAATAAGTGTACACCATAGAAGTTTCGCTGGCAGAAAAGGCTCTGATCATCCTTTAAAAAATAAAGGGAATTTTTATATGAATAGAACCGAGGTTGCTGGATTACATTTTCATACACTTGATATTCGTAAAAATGGAGAGCATAGTCATAAAATGGGACTTACTGGAGGTGAATTAGCACACGAAAATCGTCCTCCATATTATGCCTTAGCTTTTATTATGCGTGTGAAATAAATAATGCTTTTGTTGAATTTAAAGCTAATGTCTAATTACCTCTCCCCCATGTCTAGAATAATAAAACGAATCACATATATCAGCCTCTGTTTGTTTCTCAGTTTCAATCTAAAGGCTCAGCTTCCCATTGTCAATTTGGATAGTTTGAAGATTCCTTTGGCTAAAAGTGTAAGCCGAACCAAAGCTGGAGGATCAACGAGTATTTCTGGAGGAATTGCACCAGTTTCCATGCCCATAATGCCATCTGCCAATGCAGCATCATTGGTTAGGGCAGCAACAGCATCGCCCAATTTATATACAGGTGCTGTAAATGTGAGTATCCCGCTATTTACCTTACCTGCGCAAGGTATGAATATTCCCATTGGTTTGGTTTACCATAGTAATGGGGTAAAAGTGAACGACCGAAACGGCCCCCTAGGCATGACTTGGAACCTGCAAGGTGGTGGAGCAATTGCTCGTATTGTACGTGGCTACCCTGATGAATTTAATGGACTACTGTATGAAGAAACATGGAAGGCGAATAAACCTAATAAAAGAAAGAAAAAGGAAATTGAATTAAAAGGATATTGGAACACGAATTTTCCATCTGATTATAGCACTAATGAGAAAAGCTATCAAAAAGTAATTGATTATTGTCAAGGTAAAGATGATGAGATATGGGACTCTGAGCCCGATAAATATTTCTTTTCAGCACCTGGATTATCAGGTAGTTTTTATATCCCTAAAAAGGGTATGAAACCCATTTTACATTGTGATGCTGATATTGATTTACAAGTTAGCTATAAGGATAATGAGATTAATGGCTTTGTGATTACAACTGTAGCAGGTGTTTGTTATGAATTTGGAATGAACTCGCAATATACAGAAAGGCAAACATTCACAATTGAGAGTAGAAATAGTGAAGCTAGACACAACAAAATTGAAAATTATTTATTTGATTTAAAATTTGAGTTTGAGGAACCTACTCTTTCAAAAAGATGGCTTGATGATAAGGATGCTTATACTTCAACATGGTACTTAAAGAGAATTTTGACACCATTCAATAGAGATGTTTTAAATTTCACTTATGATGAGGAGATTGATAAGGTGGAAAAGCAGGCTCAATCCTTGGATGTGATTTTAGATAATTCATTTAATTATTTCGAACTAAGCGAGGATAAGACACAAATAGAAACTTTTCATAACCCTGAAAATGAATATTACCTTTCTCAAATATTCGCTGCAAAACAAGTCAGTAAAAAGATAATACGTCCTAAGAGATTAACAAAAATAAGTTGTGGAAATGGAGCTGTTGAATTTTTATACACCAAAGGGGATATAAATAATAATAAAAGAATCTCAAATCTTTTAGTTTATGGTTCAGATAAAAAGAGTATCGTAAAACAGATTTGTTTCGATTATGATGCTGTAAGAAGTACTGTAGGAGAGCCATTATACCCTAATTTATCAAAATCAGGCGGTTTCTTGGAATCATTAATTGGTGATAATAGTCTAAGTAATCAAAAAGAGGATATTCGATATTTTTTAAACAAAATATATGAGCTTGATAAAACTCAACGAGATAAAATTAACCTATTTAGTTTTAAATATCACCAATATAAACAATTGCCACTAATTAATTCCCAGCAGCAAAATCAATTCGGGTTTTACGTTAATTACCCAGACCTAAAATCTCATTACTACATTGATAGGAATTCAAATTATCAGCCGCTTTTAGCTTTAGCTTATCATCATTTAGGAGAGTATAAGTTACCTCAGGTTGATTTTAATGAGAATAAGATCACGATAAAGGATACAACAGTAGTTAATGGAATTTTAACTTCCATGCAAAATGCGACTGGAGCAGTTACGAAGTTTGTATATGATGCAACTTTTGAAGGTGCAATCTTAAAACATACAACGACTCTTGATGGTGATAAGAAAATTGGGAATACCGATTATACATATGAAGCTGCATCGACACCATTGGGAAATAATTCTAGGAAATACTTGCTGGGAGCGAATAAGTTCGGTCTTACGCCATGGGGTAGATCAGAAGCTTCTTTAACCCAAGGAGCTGTGAAAGGGTATGGTGTTGTAACAACAAAAGCCAACAACATTAAAAATCGATTTGAATTTACTACAGCTTCAGATTATGACAATACTAATAAGCGAAATTCAACGTTTAAAAGAAAATATATTGAATTATTAAAGCTTTTTTATAATGGGAGATATCATGATTTTTCTAATATGAAAAATGTTGTTAATGAATTGAGACGTATAGGTTACGGTGAGGCAGTTGATGAGTATAATAACAAATGGGAGAAAGTGGTTGGGGAAGAAAATGCTGAAAAATTAAAAGAAACAGTATTGTATGCCGAATTTTTTGCCAGTTGCTTTAGTAATTACAGGAGTGTAGCTCAATGGATGGAGATAGAATACTTCAAGCATTTAGAGACCGTTTCAACAATTGATATAGGGAGACCTACAGAAAGAGATCAACTTAGAGGTGTATTACGAAAGAAAGAAACGTTTAATTCAAATGGAGATGAGTTAGGTGCTGAAATATATGATTACTCACCAATATTTATTTCTAGGTATGATACCAAAACCCCACCCTTTATAGTTTCAGAATCTTATACTGATACAAGTGATGAACAATATATAGTGCCCTACAGTATTGAATATGAAACACTACGTTTGAAAAGTATCTCTACAATAAGTTTTGTATCAAAATTAGAGAGTGTAATTAAGCAAATGAGTGTCAAAAAGTATTCAGATATTCATCCATTACTTCCTGAAATTACTCATGAAGAGAACTTTAATTCTGGAGATGAATTGAGAACTGAAAGAACTTTTAAAATCTTCTCAGGGACTAAAGGGAATTTTACAACTAAAGCTTTATCGAAATCACTAAATAAAGATGATGAACCAGATGATGAAGATACTGGAGGTAGTACAAGTGTTACTCACCCTAAATTAAAACCTTATCCTAAATATCAAATACAAAAGCAGGTTGTTAAAAAAAATGGCTATCAAGTATCGGGTAGTGAAATTATTTACAATGATAAAACTCGACTGCCAGAGCAAAGTAAAGCATGGATAAATGGCAAATATGAAACCACCATGACTTACGATAAACTGGATAGTAATGGAAGAGTTCTTGAGGCACATGGTCGGGATGGCATAAAAAATGCATATCGCTATAAAGGCAATTTTATCGAGTTAGTAGCAAAAAATGCAAGTTATGATGATATTAGAAATGGAAAAGTTGAGGATCTACGAAAAAAGCTTGATAATGCTTTGATTACATCGGTAGCTTATTCTCAAGAAGGATATTTAACAAGTCAAACTGATGTAAATGGTGCTAAAGTATACCATGAGTATGATAATTTTGGACGATTAAAGCTAAGGCGCGATCAGGATAAAAATATTGTTGATGCTTATGACTATCAATATGGAAAGGTGGGACAGAAAAACACCGATACTAGAAAGTTGGGAATTGGTGAGATGGTACTTGGCGATAATTTTACTGTGGGAGGTTTTCTTGAAACTATAACTGAAGGTATATCTTCTGCTGGCAGGAATTACACTTCCTCTTATAGTTTCCGTAAAGAAGGCGCTTTGTTTCAGGAAAGGAATAAATCTGAAAAAGCAATTAAAAGTATAGAGTATCAAGATGGCGTAGGACGTCCTATTCAGCAAATAAGCTTGAATACACTACCTGGAGAATATAGTGTGGTTAAAGGGTTTGAATACGATAGTTTGGGGCGACAAAGCACCCAATATCGTGCTTTGCCCATGCTAACCAACGCTAGATATAAAGACTCATGGAAGACTTATTTGAAAAGCGCTTACCAAAGCTCATATAAATCAGAAAGTCTTTACGATAATTTTAATAGACTGAGTAAACAGGGAAGTTTTGGCAAGAATTATGCTTTGAATGCGCATGCCAGCACACACAAATATGGACTGAATAGAAGTTGGATCCCTTATTACAGTATTAAGCAAGGGAAAGAGAAATTTGAAGCTAAAAGATACCGTCCAGGTTCACTGTTTAGGTATTTAGTCTATTTCGAAGGCATCACCAATGTGAGCTATAAAAATATGGATGGGCAGGTGGTTCGAAAAGCTGCTGTAAAAGGAAAAGTGACCACAGATCCGAATTACGATACAGCTTTGATTACCGACTATGTATACGACGATTATGGCAATTTAAGGGCCATATTGCCTCCACAGGCAAAAGGTGATATCAATCAAGAGAAACTTGTTTATCAGTTTCATTACGATGAGCGAGGGAGAATGTATGAGAAAAAAATACCCGGAGCAGGCACTATCACACTTGAATATGACGATTTAGACAGACCCATGAATGAGACAGATGCTCTGGATAATACCACTTACGTAAAGTATGATGAATTTTCTCGACCTATTGAGACGGGACTTCGGCTTCGACTCCACTCAGCCAACGGAATAAGCTCAACCACTGGAACAGGTTCAGATACTGATATGCCTCTGCAAAAATCCCATTACGACAATTACGAATTCGACTTTGCCAAAGCGAATCCGGCTAGTTTTAAAAATGCCTTAGAAAATAAAGGACGTAGCACAGGAAGCGAAACCAAAGTGCTAGGCGAAGACATTTGGATCAGGTCGGTGAACTATTACGATAAACGAGGGCGACTGATAGAAGTGATCAGCCAAAATAACACAGGGGGTATCGATAAAATTAAGAATACCTACGATTTTGAAGGTAAAGTGCTCAGTTCTGTTCTAACTAAAAATCACAAAGGCAAGGAGTGGATCGTAACGCGTGAATATACCTATGGAAAAACAGGCGAATTACTCGATGTAAGCCATAAGGTAAACAAAGAGAGAAAAGTGCTTTTAAACGCTTTTAGGTATAATGCCAATGGCACTTTGGCAGAAAAACGTGTACACAATGGCAAAATAAAAACCAGATACGAGTACGACGAATTGGATAGAATGGTGAAAACCGCTACCGAAAAACACTTTGAACTGGAGCTAGCCTTCGATTCCAAATTAGAAGGCACGCAAAACACGCCCTATTACGATGGAAACCTATCAGCCATGGCATGGAAAACATCAGGAAAAGACCGCTTAACCTACTCTTTCGATTACGACGCTTACAAAAATCTGAAAGCAGCTAATTCAAGCGATCACAAATATACGACAGCTTATACGTATAACAAGAATGGAAATATGGAGACCCTTGAGCGTAAAGACAGCCTTGGGCTCTTCCAAAGTTTCACCTATAAGTATAAGGGCAATCAGCTTGATAGTTTACAAAGGCACAATTCCGAAGAGGTAGAAGTTTGGCCGGGAGATGCCAATAATGATGCAAAGGTAGGTGTGATTGATTTGCAAGATGTTGGTTACTATTGGCATATGAAAGTAAGGCCACGCGACAAACGAAGCGATGAATGGATGGCCTGGTGGGTAAAGCGCCGCAAGGGAGATGAAACTGTATTTAGCGATAGCAATGGCGATGGTTATATCAATGAAAAGGATACCGTAGCTATCAGGCGAAACCTATTGAAAACGCACCCTGTTTCTAAAATAAATAAGGACAACACCTATGGCTATACTTACGATGCCAATGGGAATATGACAGATGATGAATACAAGAATATCAAAATTACATACAACCATTTAAACCTGCCCGATACCATTACTGCCTACGGACAAGGTAAAATCATTAATGTCTATTTGGCTAATGGAAGCCTAATACAACGTAAAGTAATTACTATAATAACTGACGAAGAAGGGAATGTTGTAGAAGAGGAAAAAGATCGCTTAGATTATCAGGGCGAATTCCTTTTTCAAGATGATAAACTCTCTAAAATTATTACTGAAGAGGGCTACGCGAGCCCCTCGAAAAGTAACAAAAAGAAGTTGACCTATTTTTATGTGGTGAGCGATCATTTGGGGCATAGCCGAGTAGTGCTTGACGAAAAGGAGAATGTGGTACAAACCACCGCCTATTATCCTTATGGTTTACCAATAACCGACCTATCAAGCGAAACAAAAAATAATTACCTTTATACGGGCAAAGAATTTATTGGCGAATTTGGCCTGAACTGGTACGATCATCACGCCAGACAATACGATGCTGAAATAGGGCGATGGAGTGCAATTGACCCTGCCTTGCAAGCTGTATCGCCTTATATGGCAATGGGTAATAACCCCATGATGTATGTGGATGCTGATGGTAGAACATGGATTAAGAAAGCTGGTAAATTTCTTAAAAAGGGATGGGATGGCTTCTGGGATGCAGGAAATCAATTTGCGCGGTGGGCAAATGAGAATGGTGTTCCTTCTTTTAATGCAGGAGTAGGAGTGAATTCTGCAGGTGGAATAGCTCCTGTAGCGAATGTGAATGGTCAGCCACTCGATTTAACAGGAAATGCAACAGCAATTTATAATTCAGGTTTTAATGCTGTTAATGCAATAAATGATGTTCGGG